>NZ_CALXEE010000042.1 GCF_944387245.1 uncultured Intestinimonas sp.
TTATCCTTCTTTGGCAGCTATACACAAGAAACCCGGCTTATGCTTGACGCATATGCCGGGTTTCTCGACAGACTGACGGCTGTGTACCTGCGGTACACAGCCGTTTTTTCATTTTTTGATAGTTGTCATTTTCCGCAGCACCATGGCATGGTGGAGAATACCGGCCAGGGCCAGAAAGCCGATGTAGCCGCAGATGGGGTAGACGAAGCTCACCACGTTCTTGAAGCCGAAGATGCTGCCCAGGAAGGAGAGAAGGCACAGCACTACCGTGGTCCGCCGGGTGGCCAGCCGTCCGCCGGCCCAGAGCTGGAGCCGGGAGGTGATGGCAAAGAGACTGGAGAGGGCGGCGGTGAACATGCCGGCCAGAAGGAGGACGGCGTAGATCAGCCCCAGCACCGGAGTCACCCGGTAGGCCAGCTCCAGCATTGGGAGCTCGGCGGTGCCCACAGCGCTCCGGAAGAGGATCATGGGCAGGAGGATGGCGGCGAAGATCAGGGTGAGGAGTCCGGCCCCCAGAGCCAGTCCACGGTGGACGGTCTTGCCCTCCATGCCGGTGGAGAGGGGAACCAGGATGGACACCGCCGCCATCATGTTGTAGGAGATGAAGGAGAGGGCGGAGCACAGCCAGTTGCCCAGCAGAGGATTGCCGTCGGAGAAGGGAGCGGCGGTCACCGCCTCCACCGGGAGGCGGAAGGGGGCGGCCAGGGCGATGACCAGGGCGGCGATGACCAGCAGAGGGACCACGATGTTGAAGGAGGCCAGCAGTCCGGCAGCGCCTGCCAGGGCCACCGCCAGCACCAGGGCGGTGGTGAGGCCGTTGCCGACGATGGCGGGCAGACCAAAGACCTGCTCCAGCAAGGCCCCAGCTCCCGCGATCATGGCCACCATCACGTCGAAGAGGAAAAAGAGAAAGACGCCGCTGAGAAAGGCACGGAGCCAGGGCAGCTCCGGCCGGAGGATGACCCGGTCAAACTCCGTCCGCCCCGTCTTTTTGGCGATATCCAGGACCAGCAGGCTGAAGAAGACGAAGGCGGCAATGGCCAGCACCATACCGGCGATGCCGTAGCCGCCAAAGACGCCGAAGAACTGGAGCAGCTCCTGGCCGGAGAGAAAGCCGGCGCCCAGAAAGCTGCCGGTAAAGACGGTGGCCACCTCCAGGGGGGTGATCCGTTTCATGGGAAGACCTCCGTAGATAAGGATAGCGGCTCCGGGGGACCGGAGCCGCGAAAAAGCTGTGGCCAGCGCTCAAAAGGTGCGGCCGATGTCGGTGCGGAAGTGCATGTCCTGGAAGGAGATGTGCTTGGCGGCGGCGTAGGCCCCGTCGATGGCGGCGTTGAGATCATCGCCCACGGCGGTGACGCCCAGCACCCGGCCGCCGGAGGTGCGGATGGTGCCGTCCTCGTCCCGCTTGGTGCCGGCGTGGAAGACCACGGCGGTCTGTTCCGCCTCCTCCAGGCCGGTGATAGGGTAGCCGGTGGCGTACTTGGCGGGGTAGCCGCCGGAGGCCAGGACCAGACAGCAGGCGGCGGCGTCCTTCCAGCGGATGTCCAGCCGGTCCAGGGTGCCCTCCCGGCAGGCCTGGAAGATGTCCATGAGGTCGGTCTCCAGCAGGGAGAGGACGGCCTGGCACTCCGGGTCGCCGAAGCGGGCGTTGTACTCCACCACCTTGGGGCCGTCGGGGGTGAGCATGAGGCCGAAGTAGAGCACCCCGTGGAAGGGGCGGCCCTCCGCCTTCAGGGCGGCCACGGTGGGAAGGAAGATCTCCTTCATGCAGCGGTCGGCGATCTCGGGGGTGTAGCCGGGGGCGGGGGAGATGGCCCCCATGCCGCCGGTGTTGGGACCCTTGTCCCCGTCGAAGGCCCGCTTGTGGTCCCGGGAGGGGGGCATGGGGGAGAGATGCTCCCCGTCCACGAAGCACAGCACGGTGACTTCGGGGCCGGTCATGCACTCTTCGATGACCACCTTGGCGCCGGCGGCGCCGAACTTGCCGTCGGCCATCATGCTCCGGGCGGCCTCCTCGGCCTCGGCTACGGTCTGAGCCACCACCACGCCCTTGCCCAGGGCCAGGCCGTCGGCCTTCACCACGATGGGGGCGCCCTCCTGGCGGATGTAGGCCAGGGCCTCATCCAAGTCGGTAAAGGAGCGGTATCTGGCGGTGGGGATGTGGTATTTCTCCATCAGGGCCTTGGAAAAGACCTTGCTGGCCTCAATGATGGCGGCGTTGGCCCGGGGGCCGAAGGCGGGGATGCCTGCCGCCTCCAGGGCGTCCACCATGCCCAGTGCCAGGGGGTCATCGGGGGCGACCACCACGAAGTCCATGGCGTGCTCCTTGGCCCAGGCCACCATGGCCTCCACATCGGTGGCTTTAATGGGCACGCACTGGGCCTGGGCGGCGATGCCGCCGTTGCCGGGGGCGCAGTAGAGGGCGTCGATTTTGGGGCTTTTGGCCAGGGTACGGACGATGGCGTGCTCACGGCCGCCGCCGCCCACAACGAGGACTTTCATCGTAAGGACCTCCCATATCGAGATTCCGGACTCACCCAATGAGCATGCTCAGTGCGTAGAGCACCACCAAGTGGCCGGGGTAGAACCAATAGAAGAACCAACGGCTCCCGTTCCCACGCTGCCCGTTGTACCGGGAGAGGGGGAGGAGGGCCAGGCAGGCAAAGCCCGCCATGAGGAGGGAATAGGGCAGGTAGAAGCGCCGGAAGGAGGGGAGATAGGCCCCCAGCCGGGCAAACATCCCCGTCCACTCCCCGGCACTCAGCAGATCAAGGGCGGCGGGACCAAAGTAGGTCCACAAGCCGCCGGCCAGATAATAGAGAAGGAGGCAGCCTGCCAAGGCCAAAAGCTGCCGCCTTCGGTCGGTCCCAGCGGCGTACACCGCCAGCACTGTGAGCATCCCTACCCAGCCGTAATCCACCCGCAGCAGCTGGGCCAGGATCAGCAAGGCCAGGGTCACAGGGACACCCAGCCAGCCCAGCCCCCGGTCCCTCAACGCCCGGCAGGCGCCGATAGCAGCGGCGGCCAGAAAGAAGGTGGCGATGACGCTGCCCCCGGCGCCGCCGGTGGCCCCATAGGCCACCGCGTGGGTGACGGCGCCGAAAAGTGCCAGCCGCAGCAGATACCGGGGGTAGTTGGAGGTCTTGCGGCAGCCCTGGGCGGCGAAGTAGGCGAAGATGGGAAAGGCCAGCCGACCCAGATACCGGAAGGCGTAGAACCACAGAGAGTCAGCCGGGAAGAAGGGGGCCATTGGGGTGAAGATCATGCCGATGTGGTCGATGACCATGAATACGGCGGCGAAGTATTTGAGCTGGGTGGCGGTAAGGCCCCGGGAAACCGTCATATCAGTGGTGGAACAGCCGCATGCCGGTAAAGGCCATGACAATGCCATACTTGTCACAGGTGGCGATGACGTGGTCGTCCCGGATAGAGCCGCCGGGCTGGGCGATGTAGGCCACGCCGGATTTGTGAGCCCGCTCCACATTGTCGCCGAAGGGGAAGAAGGCGTCGGAGCCCACGGTGACGCCGCTGAGCTGGGCCACCCAGGCCTTTTTCTCCTCCTCGGTGAGGACCTCGGGCTTCATCTTGAAGGTGTTCTGCCACACGCCCTCGGCCAGGATGTCGTCGTGCTCGTCGGAGATGTAGATGTCGATGGCGTTGTCCCGGTCGGGGCGGCGGATGCCGTCCACGAACTGGAGGCCCAGAACCTTGGGATGCTGGCGCAGCCACCAGATGTCGGCCTTGTTGCCGGCCAGGCGGGTGCAGTGGATGCGGCTCTGCTGGCCGGCGCCCACGCCGATGGTCATGCCGTCCTTCACGTAGCACACGGAATTGGACTGGGTGTACTTGAGGGTGATGAGGGAGAGGAGCATGTCCCGACGGGCGGTCTCGGGCAGGTCCTTGTTGACAGTGACGATGTTGTTCAGCAGGGCGTCGTTGATCTCGAAGTTGTTGCGGCCCTGCTCAAAGGTGATGCCGAACACGTCTTTGTGCTCGATGGGCTTGGGGACGTAATTGGGGTCGATCTCCACCACGTTGTAGCCGCCCTTGCGCTTGGTCTTGAGGATGGCCAGGGCCTCGTCGGTGTAACCGGGGGCGATGACGCCGTCGGAGACCTCCAGGGCCAGGAACCGGGCGGTGGCGGCGTCGCAGACGTCTGAGAGGGCGGCCCAGTCGCCGTAGGAACATAGCCGGTCAGCGCCCCGGGCCCGGACGTAGGCAGAGGCCAGGGGGGTGAGCTCCATGGCCTGGGCGAAGTAGATGTGCTTCTCCACATCGGTGAGCTCCTTGGCCACAGCGGCGCCGGCGGGGGAGACGTGCTTGAAGGAGGCGGCGGCGGGCAGGCCGGTGGCGGCCTTGAGCTCCTTCACCAGCTGCCAGGAGTTGAGGGCGTCCAGGAAGTTGATGTAGCCGGGTTTGCCGTTGAGGACCTTGATGGGCAGCTCACCGCTCTCCATAAAGATGCGGGCGGGCTTCTGGTTGGGGTTGCAGCCGTATTTCAGTTCCAGTTCCGTCATATCTTCGACCTCCTTATATTCAGATGTGCTTGTTGTAGATGAGGGATTGAGTCTCGCCGCTCTTCAGGTCGATGTACCGCACGAAGAGGGAGACCTTGTTGTCGGCGTTGAGGCTCTCCCACAGGCCGTCGCCGAAGTCCTTCAGGCTCTCGCTGCCCACGGCCACGGTCTTGGGTGTGCCCTGGAAGGAGGGCAGGGGATCGCCGTCGGTCTCGTAGGTGCTGATAAAGTGGCCCTGACCGGCGATGGGGGCGTCGTACTCGAAGAAGAAGCGCTGGCAGCAGGCGGGGTCGCCGTCGGCGGACTTGAGGATGGACAGCCGGTAGGAGCCGTCAGGGCGGACCATGCCGGAGATGCGGGGGGTGTAGTTGGGGCCGTCGGGCTCGAACTCCCGGGTGCGCAGGGCCCGGACCCAGCCGGTGCCGTTCCGGAAGGCGTCGGCCACCGTATCCGTCTGGTCGCCGTTGGTGACGATGGTGGTGCCCTCCACCACCCGGACGGGGTGGTAGATGATGAGGGAGGGGTCCACCATCTTGGACTCGTCAAAGGCCTTGGTGCGGATGCCGTCGTCGGTGGTCTCAAAGATACGGTTGCGGCTGTTCTCGCTGCGGCCCATGATGAAATAGGCGATGACAGCCTTGGTGTTGTCGGCAGACCGGCCCAGCAGGATGCCGCGGCCGGGATAGGAATTTTCACTCAGATATGCCTTGAGATCGATCATGGTCAAACCTCCTTGATATGGACGATGCGCCCCTCCACGGTCAGGCGGTCCTGGCAGAAGAGGGAGACGGCCTGGGGCAGGATGAGCCACTCGGCCTCCTCCATGACCCGGCGCTGGAGGATTTCGGGGGTGTCCCCTTCCTGGACAGCCACCGCCTTCTGGAGAACGATGGGGCCGCCGTCGGGCTCCTCATTGACAAAGTGGACGGTGGCGCCGGTGACCTTGACGCCGTAGGCCAGGGCCTGCTCATGGACGTGGAGGCCATAGGCCCCCTTGCCGCAGAAGGAGGGGATGAGGGCGGGGTGGACATTGAGGATGGCGTTGGGGTAGGCGGCCACCATCTCGCTTGTGAGGATGTGGAGGAAGCCGGCCAGCACCACCAGATCCACATTCAGGCTTTGGAGCTTCTCCACCAGGGCCAGGGTCATGGCCTGGTTGGAGTCAAAGTCTTTCCGGGGCACTACGTAGCCGGGGATGCCCGCTTTGGCCGCCCGTTCCAGGGCGTAAGCTCCGGCCCTGGAGGAGAGAACAGCCACGATCTCACCGCCCTGGAGTTTTCCGGCCTGCTGGGCGTCGATGAGGGCCTGGAGGTTGGTGCCGCCGCCGGAGACCAGCACGGCGATGCGTTTTGCGCTCATACCAGCTCCACCCCGGCGTCGCCGCTGACCACGGAGCCGATGATGTAGGCCCGCTCGCCGGAGCGGCAGAGAATCTCCTTGGCCTGGCCCACCTCCTCCTTGGGGATGGCCAGGATGAGGCCCACGCCCATGTTGAAGGTGTTGTACATATCCCGCAGGGGGATATCGCCCTTCTTGGCGATGAGCTCAAAGATGGGGGGGACGGGGAAGGAGGCGGTTTCGATCCGGGCGGTGAGGCCCTCCTTCATCATGCGGGGTACGTTCTCGTAGAGGCCGCCGCCGGTGATGTGGCTGATGGCCTTGATGTGGATGCCGTTCTTCAGCAGGCACTGGACGGACTTGACATAGATGCGGGTGGGGGTGAGGAGGGTATCGCCCAGGCTCTTGCCGCCCAACTCGTCCATGGGGGCGCGGAGGTCGGCGTGCTCCACGTCGAAAACCTTGCGCACCAGAGAGAAGCCGTTGGAGTGGACGCCGGAGGAGCCCAGGCCGATGAGCACGTCGCCCGCGGTGAGGTCCTTACCGTCGATGATCTTCTCCTCATCCACGATGCCCACGGAGAAGCCGGCCACGTCATAGTCGTCCTCCGCCATAAGGCCGGGGTGCTCGGCGGTCTCGCCGCCCACCAGGGCGCAGCCGGCCTGGCGGCAGCCCTCGGTGATGCCGGCAACGATGTCGGCGATCCGGGCGGGGTCATTCTTGCCGCAGGCGATGTAGTCCAGGAAGAAGAGGGGGGCGGCGCCGCCGCAGATGATGTCGTTGACGCACATGGCCACGCAGTCAATGCCGATGGTGTCGTGCTTGTTCATGAGCTGAGCCAGGCGGAGTTTGGTGCCCACGCCGTCGGTGCCGGAGACCAGCACCGGCTTTTTCATGCCGGACACGTCGGGGGCGAACAGGCCGCCGAAGCCGCCCAGGGTGCCCATGACGCCGGGAATATAGGTGGATTCCACCATGGGCTTGATGCGCTCCACAGACTCGTAGCCGGCGGTCACATCCACGCCGGCAGCGGCATAGGACTCGGAATGGGAGTTTTTCATGTGTGGACCTCCTCAAATGTCAGGTTTGGCTGAGTTTGCGCTCGAAGCGGAACTTTTCCCGGGCCTCGGGCACGGGGACGGGGTAGTGTCCGGTGAAGCAGCCGTCACAGAAGGTGCAGTGGCAGCCGTTGGCCAGCTTGTGGGTGCTCTCCACGCTGAGGTAGCCCAGGGAATCGGCACCGATGATGGACCCGATCTCCTCCATCGAGTGGTTGCAGGCGATGAGGTGGTCCCGGGAGTCAATATCGGTGCCGAAGTAGCAGGGGTGGAGGAAGGGGGGCGCGGAGATCCGCATGTGGACCTCGGTGGCGCCGGCCTCCCGCAGGAGCCGTACGATCCGAGCCGAGGTGGTGCCCCGGACGATGGAGTCGTCCACGATGACCACCCGTTTGCCCCGGACCACGGAGGAGATGGGGTTGAGCTTGATGCGCACCTTGTCCTCCCGGTTCTTCTGACCGGGGGCGATGAAGGTGCGGGCGATATACTTGTTCTTAATAAAGCCGGTGCCGTAGGGGATGCCTGACAGCCTGGAATAGCCGATGGCGGCGTCGATGCCGGAGTCGGGGACGCCAATGACGATATCGGCCTGGACAGGGTGTTCCAGGGCCAGGAAGGCTCCGGCCCGGAGGCGGGCCTCATGGATTCCGGCGCCGTCAATGACCGAATCGGGCCGGGCGAAGTAGATGAACTCAAAGACGCACAGGCTGCTCTTGGTCTTGCCGCAGTGGTCTTTGATGCTCCGGAGACCGTCCTGGTCGGCCACCACGATCTCGCCGGGCTCCACATCCCGGAGGAAGTGGGCGCCGATGGCGTCCAGGGCGCAGCTCTCAGAGGCGAAAACATAGCCGCCGTCCAGGGTGCCGATGCACAGGGGACGGAAGCCGTTGGGGTCCCGGGCGGCGATGAGCTTCCGGGGGGAGAGGAGCACCAGAGAGTAGGCCCCCTGGATCACATCCATGGCGGCGGCGACCGCCTCCTCGATGGAGGGAGTCTTCAGCCGGGCGCCGGTGATGGTGTAGGCAATGACCTCGGTGTCGCTGGTAGTGTGGAAGATGGCGCCGGAGAGCTCCAGCTTTTCCCGGAGCTCGGCGGCGTTGGTCAGGTTGCCGTTGTGGCACAGGGCCATGGTGCCCTTCACATGGTTGATGACCATGGGCTGGGCGTTGATCCGGCTCTTCCGGCCGGTGGTGGCGTAGCGTACGTGGCCCACGGCCATACTGCCGTTGCCCAGGTGCTCCAAAACTTCAGGGGTGAATACCTCGCTGACCAGTCCCACGTCCTTGTGGCTGGTGATGATGCCATCGTCATTGATGGCGATACCGGCGCTCTCCTGGCCCCGGTGCTGAAGGGCATAAAGGGCGTTGTAGACGCAGCCGGCGGCATGCTCTATGCCGTCAACATACAGGCCGAAAACGCCGCATTCTTCGTGAAGGGTAGACATAATCGGTACTTCCTTTTTCAATGGGATAGGACGTGGGTGCAGGTGCGGATTACTCCTTTCCAGTCCAGCAATAGGTGCAGATCTTGCTGCGGTCGATGCCGATGGCCTCCAGCAGGCCGTCCAGAGACTGATAGCCCAGGGAGTCGAAACCCATCTTCTCACAGATGGCCTTGAGCATGCAGCCGCCCCGCTCGGTAGAGGCGTCGGCGTACTCCTCCAGGTGATTCTGGCCCTCGTCGCCCTCCAGTTCCTGGATGGTCTTACGGGCCAGCAGCTCCATATCGGAGTTGCTGCGGGAGAAGTTCAGGTATTTGCAGCCGTACATGATGGGGGGGCAGGCCGAGCGCATATGGACCTCGGCGGCGCCCGACTCGTAGAGAAATTCCACAGTCTCCCGGAGCTGGGTGCCCCGGACGATGGAGTCATCCACGAAGAGGAGCTTCTTGCCCTCGATGAGCTCAGGCACAGGGATCTGCTTCATCTTGGCCACCTGGTTGCGGACCTCCTGGCTGGCGGGCATAAAGGAGCGGGGCCAAGTGGGGGTGTACTTGACAAAGGGGCGGGCAAAGGGCTTGCCGCTGCGGTTGGAAAAGCCGATGGCGTGGGGGACGCCGGAGTCGGGGACGCCGGCCACATAGTCCACCTTGGGGAGCTTGCCCTTCTGGACCTCATCCCGGGCCATAATCTCGCCGTTGCGATAGCGCATGACCTCCACGTTGACCCCCTCATAGTTGGAGTTGGGGTATCCGTAGTAGGTCCAGAGGAAGGCGCAGATCTTCATTTCCGACCCGGCGGGGGAGAGAACTTCCCAGCCGTCGGCGGTAATGCGGACGATCTCCTGGGGGCCCAGCTCATAGGCGTCGGCATAGTCCAGCTTGTGGTAGGCGAAGGACTCAAAGGAGACGCAGCAGCCCTTCTCCCCCTGTCCCACCAGCACGGGCAGGCGGCCCAGCTTGTCCCGGGCGGCGATGATGCCCTGCTTGTCCAGAATAAGGATGGTGCAGGAGCCGGAGATCTCCTCCTGGGCGTGACGGATGCCGGAAACCAGGTCGTCGCACTGGTTGATGAGAGCGGCGGCCAGCTCGGTGGCATTCACCTTGCCCGAGCTCATGGCCATGAACTGATGGCCGTGGTCAGAGAAGTACTTCTCTACCAGGGCGTCGGCGTTGTTGATGATGCCCACGGTGGTGATGGCATAGAGCCCCAGATGGGAGCGCACCAGCAGGGGCTGGGGGTCGGTGTCGCTGATACATCCAATGCCGGCGTGGCCGTGAAATTCATGGAGGTCCTTTTCGAATTTGGTGCGGAAGGGGGTGTTTTCGATGTTGTGGATTTGCCGCTGAAAGCCGTCAGTCTCATCATAGACCGCCATACCGCCCCGCTTGGTGCCCAGGTGGGAGTGGTAGTCAGTGCCGAAGAAAAGGTCCAGCACACAATCCTGCCGGGATACGGCGCCAAAGAAGCCTCCCATCCTCAGTTATCCCCCATCAGACGGCGCATGACCTCTTCATAGGCCTCCTCGGCGCCGCCCAGATCCCGGCGGAAGCGGTCCTTGTCCAGCTTCTCGTGGGTTTTCTCGTCCCACAGGCGGCAGGTGTCGGGGCTGATCTCGTCGGCCAGCACGATGGTACCGTCGCTGGTCTTGCCGAACTCCAGCTTGAAGTCGACGAGGTCGATGCCGATCTCCTTCATAAAGCCCTTGAGGAGGTCGTTGACCATCATGGTGTACTTGCGGATGAGGGCGATCTCCTCCTTGGTGGCCAGCTTCAGGGCCAGGGCATGGGAGGTGTTGAGCAGGGGGTCGCCCAGATCGTCGTTTTTGTAGGAGAACTCGAAGGTGGGCTCGTCAAAGACGATGCCCTCCTCCACACCGTAACGCTTGGCAAAGGAGCCGGCGGAGATGTTGCGGACAATGACCTCCAGGGGGACGATGGACACCTTCTTCACAGCGGTCTCACGGTCATTGAGCTCTTCCACGTAATGGGTGGGTACGCCCTTGGCCTCCAGGCGGCGCATGAGGTTGTTGGTCATGCGGTTGTTGATGGCGCCCTTGCCGGTGATGGTGCCCTTCTTCAGGCCGTTGAAGGCGGTGGCGTCGTCCTTGTAGGAGACGATGACCACCTCGGGGTCGTTGGTGGCGTAGACCTTCTTGGCCTTGCCCTCATACAGCTGCTCTTTCTTCTCGTAAGCCATTTCTCTCTTGCTCCTTCTATCTATATTTTTAGAATCAGATTTCGGTCTTATAGCTTCTCGCTGATGTGGCGGTCCTTCTCAGCCACTTCCTGGGCCATCTTGACCTTGAAGTCGGAGAGCTGACCGGCCAGGGCCTCGTCGGAGAGGGCCAGCATCTGGGCAGCCAGGATAGCGGCGTTGTCGGCGCCGTCCACGGCCACACAGGCCACGGGGATGCCTTTGGGCATCTGGACCATGGAGAGGAGGGAGTCCAGCCCTCCCATCATGGAGGTCTTGATGGGCACGCCGATCACGGGGAGGGTGGTGTAGGCAGCCAGCACGCCGGCCAGATGGGCGGCCTTGCCGGCGGCGGCGATGATGACACCGAAGCCGTTTTCCCTGGCGCCGGAGGCGAACTGCTCGGCGGCGGCAGGGGTGCGGTGGGCGGAGATGACCCGGACTTCAGCGGGGATACCGAAGGACTGAAGACGGGCAATGCAGGGCTTCATGGTCTCCAGATCGCTGTCGGAACCCATGACCACGGCGACTTTCTTACTCATGTGGGACCTCCTGTGATTGAAAATTTTTTAGAGAAACAAAAAAAGAATCAGGCCATCCGGTATGCGGATGGCCTGATGGGGCTTATGATCTTGAAGAGGACGCATTGCGGCCATGGAAGGGGACCCACATTTCGATGGAACCCGCCATTGCCGCACCTCCGTCCAAACGATTCTAAATAAATATATCTAAAATCGACGGTGATTGCAAGGGCACGGGGCGAATTTCGTATGCTTACACAACGTGGCGTAAAAAAGAGGGAAGGAAATCGTAAAAATCGTTTTGGCGTACAGTGTCCACGTCTCACAGACCGATGGCGCCCAGGATGCGTTGGACGGTCTGGGCTCGGCGGGACCAGGCCGCAGCGGCGCCGTAGTCCCGGCGGCGGGGGGTTACCCAGGTGGGGTCCTCCGCCAGGGCCCGCTCGCACAGTCGGCAGTAGTCGGCGGGGGAGTGGGCGCCGTAGATGACATCTGGGAATTCCTCCACCTGGTCGGGGGCCAGGAGGGTGACGATGGGCTTGCCGGTGGAGAGGTACTCGTAGATCCGCCGGGGGAGCACGTCGCTGAAGTCCTGTTCCCGGCGGCGCAGGTCCAGACACACGTCGAAGCGGGACATGTAGTCTGGGATCTCTACCGCGGGCTTTCGGCCCAGGAGGCGGATGTTTGCCATACGCTCCAGCCGGGGGAGGCGGGGGTGCTCTCCCACTCGGCCCACCAGGACGAAGGTCCACTCGGGGTGTTCCATGGCGGTATACTCCACGGGGGAGAGGTCCAGCCCGGCGTCGATGCGGCCCACCCAGCCCATCACCGGCCCCCTGATATCCCGGAGGGCCGGAGGCACCTCCAGGCTGGGCCGGGAGAACATGGGGTAGTTGACGCCGTTAGGGATGAGGGCGATGTTGGCGTTGCAGGGGGAGAGCCGGTCCAGCAGGCCGGGAGAGGCAGCGAAGACCACGTCGGCGGCGGCGGCCAGATCTCCCTCCCATTGGGGGGGCAGGTCGGACCAGTCGGCGTCACAGTCGTAGACCAACCCCCGGTGGTTCAGGTAGTCCAGCAGGTAGACGTGCTGGGGCTGGGTAGTCCACAGAACCACATCCTGGAAGCCGTGGCGGAGGGCCGTCCGGCGGATGAAGGCGGCCAGCCGTTTCCCGGTGTGGCGCAGCAGGAGCTCCGCGTTCTCCGGTAAAGGCCGCACCGGCGGCAGGGCATATACCGTGACGTTGGGGCGCACCTGACGGCCCGGGTCCTTGTGACTGTGACCTGGACGGCTGGGTTGGAAAAAGAGGACCTCGCCGTCCCGGAGCCGGGCGGCCAGCTGCTGGGTCCGGGACGGTGTGGTCCGCCAGGGGGTGTAGGAGACGATGATATATTGCTTCAAAGGGGTCACCTCATGAGAAGGGGGTAGGGCTTACCGGCCGAGGAGCTTTGCGGCGGCCTCGCTGTTGCGCTGCTCCACCTGGCGGAGCCGGTCCACACCGCCGGAGAGAAACTCGGTGTCCCCAATGCGGCCCACGGCGGCGTCGATGTGGGCGCACAGCCGTTCATAGCTCACGTCCTTCAGATCGGTGAAGAGGTCCTGGCCGATGTAGCGCAGGAAGGAGCTGATCTTCTGATCGTAGACCACGCCCACCAGGGGGACGCCCTGCCCGGCGGAGAAGACCAGGGCGTGGAGACGCATGGAGACCACCACCTGCATCCGGGCGAAGAGGCCAATGGTGTGATCGGAGGCGCCGGTGTCGGTAAAGATATAGTGGGGGGCCTTCATATAGGCGGCGGCCCGCTTGCAGGCGGCTACGTCCAGCCGCTTTTCGATGGGAATGAAGATGGGGGTGAGGCCGTACTTTTCCCAGGCGTAGTCGGCGGCCTGGCCGAAGATCTTTGCCTTTTCCTCGTCATAGCCGGGCCAGGGCCGCAGGGTAAAGCCGATATACCGGCCGTGGGGGTCCAGCCCCCGGCTCTCCAGCATGCCGTCCACCACCTCCGGCTCGGCAGCGGGGAGGATGACGGTGGGATCGGAGGAGAGAACGATCTCGGGGTTATGGATGCCCATGTCCTCCAGCTCGGTGAGGGAGTGGGTATCCCGGAGGGTAATCATGTCCACGTTGCTCTGGAGGACCTTGGCGCAGAGATTCCGGTTGGAGGGGTATTGGATGGGGCCGATGCCGCAGCCATACATGAGCACCTTATTGCCCAGCTTCTTGCCGGCGGAGATGGTGAAGAGGTAGAACCACAGGGACCGGCGGGAGGTGACATCCTGCATGAGGGAGCCGCCGCCGTTGATATAGAGCCGGGTCTTGCGCATCCGGGACAAAAATTTGGGGAAGGCGAAGGTGTAGATGGCGTTGACCCGGTAGGTCAGCCGGGTCTCGTCGGGCCGGCGGGAGAGAACCCACACGGGGAGATCGGGATCGATCTGCCGCAGCTCACGGACGATGGCCTCCAATATGGCGTCGTCACCGGCGTTGCCCCGGCCGTAGGCGCCGCAGACCAGGGCGCCGTCCCGGCGGCCGATGGTGCGCGTGCGCTCCTGGCGCCGGAGGATGGTGCGGTAGATGTTGAGCTGGCGTTCAATGGTGGACTCCAGGGAGTACTCCTCCACGCCCTTCTGGCGCAGCCGCTCTCCCAGGTGCTCCCGTTGGACCGGGTCCTTGGCCAGGGTGACGAGGTGGTGGGCCAGGCCCTCGGCGTCGCCCGGCTCAAAGAGGAGGCCGTTGACGCCGTGGTCGATGAGGTAGGGGACGCCGCCCACCCGGGAGCTGACCGTGGGCAGGGAGGCCCGGGCGCCCTCGGTGAGGGCGTAGGGGAAGGTCTCGGAGAGGGAGGTGAGGGTGTTGATGTCGATGGACTGATAGAAGGTGTTGGTGTCGCTGATCCAGCCGGCGAAACACACGGTGTCGGCCACACCGAGCTCCTGTGCCAGGTTCTCCAGCATGGCGCGCTCCTCGCCGTCGCCGGCGATGAGAAGCCGCAGCTGGGGGCAGGTCTCATGGGCCTTGGCAAAGCCCCTGATGAGGGTGGAGACGTCCTTCACCGGATTGAGCCGGGCGGCGATGCCCACCACCACCGAATCCTCGTCGGCCTGGAGCCCCACCGAGCGGAAATATTCCGCCCGGCTCATGGCGGGGGCGGGCAGGGTGAAGTCGATGCCGTTGTAGATGGGGAAGATCTTGTCCGGGTCAAAGCCCCGGGAGATAAGCAGGTCCACCATGGCATCGGAGACACCGATGCGGTAGTCCAGCAGCCGCAGGGCGATGGTGTTGATGGTGCCGTAGGTGAGGCGGGAGAAGGGGCGGCCCAGATAGTCCAGCCGGTAGTCGGAGTGGACGGTGGTGACCACCGGCACGCCGGTGGCGCGGCGGAGAAGGGCGCCCATCATGTTGCCCCGGGCGCCGTGACAGTGGAGCAGGTCGCAGCCCTGGGTGCGGATCTTCTGCTTGAGGATAGCCAGGGTCTTGAGGATGTTCCGGCTGGGGTAGACCTCGGTGCGAATGCCCAGCTCCCGTGCCTCCTGGGCGAAGGGCCCCTCCATAAAGCACACCATGGTCACGTCGATGCTCTTGGAGAGGTTCTGGAGCAGGGAGAGAACGTGGGTCTTGGCCCCGCCGCTGTCGCCGCCGCTGATGAGATGGATGACTTTCATAGTTGCCTCCAATGTCATACCCTCAGTGTGCAAAGGGCAACACGCCTGCCAGTGGCCCAAAATCGCGCTGACTGCGTTCTCGTCCTCGGTGGGCGGTAGCCCACCGTCGTCCTGCGGCCTTGCCAGCACCCATTTGTGCTCACTGGCAGGTCCTGCGGAGTTTTTCGGGCGCATAGGGGACCGCCGGCAAGGCAGACGAGGCCGCCGGGCTGACGCCCGGCAACGAGGATCACGCCGCTGGCGGTTCCCTTGGCCCCGAAAAACCGCATTGCCCTTTACTCACTGAGGGTAATGGTTTCTTAAATTTCAAAATCCACCCTTGTATCTTGACGGAAAATATTATACAATGCTTGGGTAGTCCGGTCAACGGAAATGCCGGGCATCCGCCGAGAAATGAGATATACGGAGGCATGACATGAAACTGGTGGACGAACGAGGAAAATTATTTGGAAAACTCAATATCATTGACCTGCTGGTCATTTTATTGTTGATCGTGGCCGTGGCCCTGATTGGCTGGAAGGTCACCCGTAAGGATGGCGCATCCAACGTCAGCCGAACCATTCTAACCTATACGGTAGAGGTGCAGGGCGTTGACAAGGAGGTCTACGAGGGTATCAAGGCCTACGTGCCTGGCGAGAGCGGCATCGGCGATCAGCTTATGGCCAACGGCGAGATGGTGGACGCCTATGTGACCGACGTCACTGCCAAGCCTCACGAGGGCGGGATTACCATGACTGATATCAACGGGACCTCCCTCACCTTCCCGGTGGAGGAGGACACCCTGGACCTCAGCTTTACCATCCAGGCCAATGTGGTCAACGCCGTCACCAATGAGGTGGGTACTCAGGAAGTCCGCATCGGCAAGACCCACATCGTCAAGACGGTCCACTTTGAGCTCAGCAACGGCATCATCACCACCTGTGAGGCCGAGCCCTGGGCGGAGGGCTGAGTTTTTTGACACCCTAAAGGGGACGGGGCGGCGGCCTCGTCCCCTTTTTGTCCCAAATCAAGAAGATCGGAGGAAACCGGACGTGCTGGATATCCTTTTGACCCTGGACGGGGGCTTTCTGCTCTGGCTCCAGGACCTGCGCACTCCCATTCTGAACGCTTTTTTCTCCTTCTATACCCAGTTGGGCAACGCAGGACTGGTTTGGATCGTCCTGTCGGTGCTCCTGCTCCTGTACCCCAAGACCCGAAAGGCGGGCTTCTGGGCGCTCATCGCCATGCTCTTCGGCCTGCTCTTTACCAATGTGTTCCTCAAGCATCTGGTGGCCCGGACCCGCCCCTGGCTGGTGGTGGAGGGACTAAAGGCGCTGGTGGATGAGCACGACCCTAACTCCTTCCCCTCCGGCCACACCTGCGCCGCCTTTGCCTGCTGCGTTACCTGGGCCCGGTTTGCGGCCCGGCGGTGGGTGAAGGCTTTGTGCCTGATCCTGGCCGTTCTCATGGGCTTCTCCCGGCTGTATGTGGGGGTCCATTTCCCCAGTGATGTCATCGCCGGCTGTGCCGTGGGCTGCATCTGCGCCCTGCTGTCCTGGGAGGTCCAGAAGAGAGCCGAAACACTGTGGAAGGGGCGGAAGGCATGACGGGGCCCATCCTGATCCAGGGCGCTATGGACGTGGAGACCGACCGGACGGTGGAACGGTTGGAAAACTGCCGGGAGGAGACCATTGCCGGTTTCCGGTTCTGGCAGGGCCGGTATGCCGGATTGGACCTGGCAGTGAGCTGCACCGAGGTGGGAATGGTGGCCGCCGCAGCGGCCACTGCTCTGGGCATCCAGCGCTTTTCACCCAGTCTGGTCCTCAACCAGGGTACTGCCGGCGCACACCGAGATGATCTCCATGTGGGGGACGTTGTGGTGGGCCGTACCTGCGTGGACATCCACAGCGTCCTCATACCAAAGCGTGGGGCAGGGGAGGGGATGGACTCCGCTGCCTGGACCCTGTGGGACTTTGACGCTGATACGCCTCCGGTGGTCCTGAATGGGGACGCCCACTGGGCGGAGCGGTTCGAGGCCACTCCCTATGCCGAGGGACGGGTGCTCTCCGGCCGCCTGGGTACCGGCGACGTCTTCAACCGGGAACATGACCGCATTTTATGGCTGCGGGCACAGGCGGGAGAGGACTGTGAGGACATGGAGAGCCTGGCGGCCTACCGGGTGTGTCGGCGGTTCGGGGTGCCCTGTCTGGGCCTGCGCATCATCTCCAACAATGAGCTCACCGGGGAGGCCTACCGCCGGGAGGTGGGGGAGGACCTTCAGGACTTCATTTTGTCCGTGCTGGCGCGCTGAGGAGGTGGAGCATGAAACGGGTGGTCCTGCTACTCCGGGTGCTACTCCTGGTTTTTCTGGCGGTCTTTCTGTTGAAGGTCCTGGTCTGGGACCGGCGGATTGTGGGCGAAGTGGAGGGGATTTTCCTCACCTATGAGGGTGCCGTCTACCGGGAGGACGGACTCTCTGATTGGCATGTGGGGGAACGGCTGGGCAGGGTCCGCTTTGACGACGGTTCCACCGCCTACCTCTACACCGTGGAGGGGGAGCCCGACTGGCTCCACGTCAGCTTCGGCTGGGACGGTCGGGAGTATGTCCGAGAGTCGGAATAAGATAAAAAAGGACGGGGCCTTCCCCGTCCTTTTTTAAATGTGCTTGTCAAAGGCCAGTCTGGGATAGTTGTCCTCCAGCACATGGATGATCCCACAGTAGGAAAAGCCGCTGCGTTTCAGCAGGTTCTGCATGACGCGGTTGTCCCCGTGGGTGTCCACCCGCAGATGTCCGCACTGTTGAAAGGCCCAGTCCAGGCAGGTCTGGCCGATGCCCTTTACCGAGCCATCTCCCGCCAGACGGTGGACCACGCCGTAAGGACCGTCATAGTGCCAGCCGCCCTCTTGAATGTCCCGGTAGGTGGGCTCAATGTCCTCGCCCTGGAGAAAACAGAAGGTCCCCACCACCTTGCCATCGTGGACGCAGACATAGCTGCGGCCGGCGGCAATGTCCTCCCGGAGCAGATCCGTCGGGGGCCAGTTGGTGGGACCCCACTGGTTGGGGTTGCCGGTCTCTTTCATGAACTGCCGGGCCTGGACGTAGAGCGCCGCCATGCGGTCCAGGTCCTGCGGGGTAGAATGGCGTATCTCCATGATCCGCCCCTCCTCATTTGTTGTGTGAAAAGGGCCCATGGCATGATGCCATGGGCCCTCTTTGCGTATGAGTAAAAGAAGCTTACTTCAGCTCGACCTTGGCGCCGACTTCCTCCAGCTTCTTCTTCAGCTCCTCGGCGTCCTCCTTGGAGACACCCTCCTTCAGAGCCTTGGGAGCGGCCTCGACCAGAGCCTTGGCCTCAGCCAGACCCAGACCGGTGATCTCACGGACAGCCTTGATGACCTTGATCTTCTCGGCGCCGACATCAGCCAGCACCACGTCGAACTCGGTCTTCTCCTCAGCGGCAGGAGCGGCAGCGCCGGCGGCAGCGGGAGCAGCCATAGCAGCGGCGGACACGCCGAACTCGTCCTCCAGAGCGTGAACCAGCTCGGAGAGCTCCAGAACAGTCAGACCCTTAACTTCCTCAATGAGGGCAGTGATTTTCTCAGAAGCCATGATATGTTACCTCCTAAAATTGTGATTTCAATCAAAAATAGATCAGTGGGGAGCCGATTACTCGGCAGCGGGAGCCTCGGCGGCGTCGACGGAGCCGCCCTTCTGCTCGCAGATGGCCTTGATGACGATGGCCAGGCTGGAGATGGGGGCCAGCATGGTGCCCAGGACCTGAGCCTGGAGAACTTCCTTGCTGGGCAGCTCAGCCAGAGCGTTGATCTCGTCCAGGGACAGGACCTTGCCGTCCATGAAGCCGGACTTGATGGTAAACTTGGCGCCGTTGAACTGCTTGGCGAACTTGGCGATGACACGCATGGGAGCGATGGGATCGCCGTGAGAGAGGGCCATGGAAGTGGTGCCGTTGAGAACGGAATCCATCTCCTCCAGACCCACGTTGTTGATGGCGAAGCGGACCAGGGTGTTCTTCACCACGGCGTAGTCCAGCTCGTTCTTGCGGCACTCGGCGCGCAGAGCGGTATCCTCGGCCACGGTGATGCCCTTGTAATCCACCAGCACGCCGCTGGAAGCACTCTTGAGCTTCTCAGTCAGCTCGGCCACGATGGCCTGCTTCTCACTGAGGACCTTTGCGTTAGGCATTTGGAATTCACCTCCGTTGAATTTGAGTTCAACTTTTCCGATGCAGTCGCGCAACAAAAAAGCTGTTTTCGCATTCAAAGCAGCGAAAACAGCACAAAGAAATTCATTCCGTTGTGGCTGCATTCTCGGCAGGACTTATGGCTCGCGCCGCCTGCTGTCTTTGAACACGAAAGGTATTATATCAGTCCGGACAGGCTTTGTCAAGCAAAACCTGTCCGGAAATGATATATTTTG
>NZ_CALXEE010000043.1 GCF_944387245.1 uncultured Intestinimonas sp.
AGGCGGCGGCCGGGGGCCGCCGCCGTTTTGCTTATGGTTCGTCGGTCCGGCCCACCAGATAGTCGATGGTGACGCCGAAGTGGTCGGCCAGCTTCCACAGGTTGTCCAACCCGGGCTTTTGCTCGCCCTTTTCAAAGCGGAGGATCTGTGTTGTGGAGACGCCTATGGCCGCCGCCAACACCGGCTGGGTCTCCCGGGCCAGCTTGCGCAGCCGCTTGAGCCGATCCTCCAGAGCCTCGGCAGGCCCATCCGGACCACACGAAGGCGTTTGGTCAGGTTCCTCCAAAACCAGCTTCGCCCTGTCCACACGGCCCATCAGAAAATCCACACTGACCTGAAAATGATCTGCCAGCTTCCACAGGTTGTCGAAACCGGGTTTCTGCTCGCCCTTTTCAAAACGTTGGTACTGTCGGGCAGCACACCCCACTGCGGATGCAACTTTCCCCTGGCTTTCACCGGCCTTTAATCGCAGTTCTTTCAACCGAATATGGAATTCCATAATATCACCTTTTGACATTGCCAATTATTCACATGATAATATGCGCATAAAAAGCCGTTAATATATCCTTAAAAGTTTATTTTCGACTGCAATGTCAAGCGTTCCTGAATGTAAAACTTTAGATAATGGGGAAATTTACTGGAGGGATAAGTATGGACAATATCCTTGACCAACTCTATGCCGGGAAATTATTCCCCTTTGAGGTTCCCCGCTCGCCGGACCAGGAATATGAGTCGGCGGCGGAGCGCTTCGAGCTGGCCTGGGCGGCCCTCATGGACGACCCGGACCCGGAGCGGCGTCGGCTCCTCCTCCAGCTGGAGAAGGAGCACGAAGCACTTTTGAGCCTGCTGGAGCAGTCGGCCTTCGCCCAGGGCTTCCGCCTGGGCGGTCAGCTGGCGGCCGAGGTCTTTCGCTGAGGCGCGGCACCACGGGCGCGTCTGGGGAGCCGCGCCCCACACAAAAGAAGGGCCGTTGGTATATCGGGCAGAGTGAGAACCCCGGCTTACTCGGCGAAGGCGTAATTGTAGTCGTCGATGCAGTCGGAGAGGACCTCCTCGATGTGGATGATGCCTCCCAGGTAGTCGCGGCCGGGGTCGGAGATGGGGGAACCGCTCTCCACCTGCATGACCATCCAGTCCACCGCCTGGACCAGGCTCTCCAGGCTATACATGGGGGAGCCGCTCAGGGACTCGGCCATGAGCTGGTTTTTGTCCTCTACCGCCGCATTGTAGGCGTCCACCGTGGTCTTCAGCTCCGTCTGGAGGGGGTAGATGGGGGTCAGGTCCAGATCCTGGATGTTGTCATCATATACATCCTGCTTGTAGCACTCGTCCAGCAGTTCCCGGGTGACGGTGATGGCGTGACTGGCATTATAGATGATGGTACGGCCCTCGTCCAGCATCTTCTGCTCCTCGGCCGCGGTGCGCTCCACCGCCAGCTGGGAGACGGCGTCCATGTAGGTGTAGGCCAGTCCCTCAAAGGTATCCACATTGGCCTGGATGACCGCGTGGAACTCCTTAGCCTTGGCGTACTGGTTGTCCGAAAAGTCGTAGCAGCTGTAAATGTCATCAAAGGTATCCATCAGGGCCCGCATGGGCTCGGCGATCTGAACGGTCAGATCATCCAGGGTCTCAAAGGCAGGCTCCATCCCGGCCACCAGCAGGGCGTCGTCCACCAGGCTGCTGTCAAAGGGGCTGATGTCATATTTATATTCGTAGGGCGTATCCGGCACAAAGGCGAACTCGTCGGCGTACTCCACCACCAGATAGTAGCTGTAAAGGTTATCCAGCACTTCGACGATCTCGTTGTTCATCTCCACATAGATGTTGTACTTGACCGTGTCCATCTCCTCCGGAGTCAGGCCCAGGTCCTCCGCCGTGGGGGCGGTGGGCTCCACCGTCTCAGTGGAGACAGGCTGGGTCTCCGTGACCTCAGGCGCAGCGCTGGACGTGCTTTCAGGGTCCTTCCCGCCCGAGGAGCAGCCGGACAGGAGCAGAAGTCCGGACAGGGTCATCAGGGTCAGGCCCTTGGCGGCAAATTTCCAGTTTCTTTCTCTGCTTTCATTGCGATCCATACAAATGCCTTCTCTCTTTGTTTTATGGGCCGCGGTATCCCGCCTCATTCCCCGTAGCCGATGTACTTCTCCATAATGTCCAGGGGAACACGGGTACCGGTGGCTTGACATACCTTGTGGAAACCGTACCTCTTATAAAACCGCTGGGCCACCAGATTGTCCGGGGCGCAGCGCAGGCGCAGGTAATCCCGGCCCAGGGGGCGGTAGACCGACACCGCCTGGCCGATGAGCTGAACGCCCAGCCCCCGCTTGCGCAGAGCAGGCATCATGTAGACGAAGGGGATATAGCCGATCCCCTTGTCGGCGTCCCGGCGCAGGTCCAGCTGGAGAACACCGGCCACCTCGTCCCCCAGCATGACGCAGATGACCGAATTGTGGTCAAAGCGCCACTGCTCCAGAGCATCCCGGGCAAAGGCGTCCCCGTCGTAGTTGTCCCAGGAGCCATGGATGTTGAGCCAGGCCTCCCCCCGGCACTGCCGGTAGAAGTCACTCTCCTTCTCCATGTCCAGGGGCCGGAACCACATGTTGGCGTCGGCCATGCTGCCGGTATCCTGCTTCCACCAGCGCTGCTTGGCGAAGGTGGAGATCTCCTCGGGCAGGTGGCTGGCGTCGTCGTGGAAGACCACCCGGACGTCGTCCCCGTCAAACTCCAACAGGGAGACGGCGGTATTGTCGCTGTGGGGCAGGCTGGCCGACTCCTCGATGCTCATGCCCTGGAAAACCGCCAAAGCATTGCGGATGGCAGTGCCGTGGCACACCACCGCCACCGTCTCATTGGGGTGGTTATGGGCGATCTGCCGGATGGCGCCGGAAACCCGTTCCCGCACCTCCTCAAAGCTCTCGCCCCCCTCCACCTTCCAGCGCCGGTCGGTGGCGTTGAACCAGGCGAGCTGCTGGGCGTCGGTGCGGGCCACCTCGCCCCAGGTCCGGTCCTCCCACACCCCCATGGACACCTCCCGGAGGCTCTTCCGGGTGGTGAGGCTCAGGCCCTTGGGCCCATAGATGGCCTTGGCGGTGGTGCAGGTGCGGAAGAGGTCGCTGGAGTACACCGCGTCCACATGGATGCTCTCGAACCGGTGGGCCAGAGCGGCAATCTGCCGGTAGCCGTTGTCGGTCACGAGACTGTCATACTGCCCGTGGATACGGCGGTAGAGGTTGCCCTCCGCCTCCGCGTGCCGGACCAGATAGATCTTCGTCATTGGGATCTCCTTCTCTTTCTCAGAAACTGCCGGGGTTCACCAGGGCTGGACGGCGCCGGTGAGCTCGGTAATCCGGGCCAGGTCCTGCTTCTCCGCGTAGGCGGCAAGCTCGTCCCGGACCCGCACGGGGGCGTAGACATCGGCAAAGGAGGCGGTGCCTACCGCCACCGCCGTGGCGCCGGCCAGCATGAGCTCGGCGGCGTCGGCGCCCTTGCTCACGCCGCCCATACCCAGGATGGGCACCTTGACGGCATTGGCCACCTCCCACACCATCCGCACCGCCACGGGCAGCACGGCGGGGCCGGAGAGGCCGCCGGTATTCATCTTCAGAATGGGGCGGCGGGTGTTCACGTCGATGCGCATGCCCCGGATGGTATTGATGAGACTGATGGCGTCGGCCCCCGCCCCCTCCACCGCCTTGGCGATCTCGGTAATGTCGGTGACGTTGGGGGAGAGCTTCACCATCACGGGGACGGAGGCGCTCTTCTTGGCGATCTCGGTGACCTCGGCGGCCATCTCCGGCTTGGTGCCGTAGGCCAGGCCCCCCGCCTTCACGTTGGGGCAGGAGATGTTGACCTCGATCATGTCCACGCCAGCCGCCGACAGCTTTTCACACATGCCGCCGTACTCCTCCGGGGTGTTGCCGGAGATGTTGGCGATGATCTTCACGTCGTGCTTTTTGAGCTCGGGCAGCTCGTGGGCGATGAAGGCGTCCACGCCGGGGTTCTGGAGCCCCACGGAGTTGAGGATGCCCATGGGGGTCTCGGCGATCCGGGGGGCGGGGTTGCCCTCCCGGGGCAGGGGGGTGAGCCCCTTGACGCAGATGGCGCCCAGCTCGCTCAGGTCAAAGAACTGGCCGTACTCCCGGCCGAAGCCGAAGGTGCCGGAGGGGACCACGATGGGGTTCTTGAGCTCCACCCCGGCCAGATTCACCCGCAGGTCAGTCATTCCAGTCCACCTCCTTGGCGTTGAAGACGGGGCCGTCCTTGCAGACGTGCTTCCGGTGGCCGTCGGCCATGTCGCAGGCGCAGACCAGGCAGGCTCCCACGCCGCAGCCCATGCGCTCCTCCAGGGAGACCTGGCAGTCCACGCCGTGGGCGGCACAGGTTTTGGCCACCGCCTTCAGCATCCCCTTGGGGCCGCAGGCCATCACCACAGGGGGCACCGGCTTGCCGGAGCAGGCGGCGCAGTCGGCCGAGGCGCAGGGCTGGTTCTGGAGGAACTCCTCCACCAGCTCGGTGACAAAACCCTTCCGGCCTGTGGTGCCGTCGTCGCTGATGACGCTCATGGAGCGGCAGCACTCGGCGAACTCGTCGGTGAGCATCTTATGGCCCTGGTCCCGGAAGCCCAGGGCGGCGTGGACCTCCGCCCCGGCGGCAGCGGCAGCCTGCGCCACACCCAGCATGGGGGGCACGCCGATGCCGCCCCCCACCACCAGGATCTTCTTGGCCGAGATGTCAAAGCCGTGGCCCAGAGGGCCCAGCACGTCCAGCTCATCCCCGGCCTTTCGCCGGGAGAGCCACTCGGTCCCCTCTCCCCGGACCTCAAAGACCACCCGCAGGGTGGTCTTGTCCCAGGAACAGATGGAGATGGGCCGGCGGAGCAGCCGCTCCTCGCCGCACTTGATGTGGACAAACTGGCCGCAGGACGTCTGGGCCGCCATCTCCTCCCCCACCTCCAGGGTGAGGGCATAGGCATATTCGTTGAGGCGGACGGCCTCCGCCACGGTACAGATCTTCTGGACAGGCATCCAGAACCCTCCCTACTTCTTTTTCTCCTTGTCCCGCTCGATCCAGCGGGGGTCCCGGTAGAACTCGTACCGCCCGCACTGGGGGCACAGGTACAGGTCGGCCCGGGCGCACAGATAGTTGAGCCGGGCCGGCAAAAGGGCCGGGCTCAGGTATTCCAGCACCGCCCCGCAGGCGGGGCAGCGTTTTTCGGTGTTCTCTTTTCGCTCTTCCACGGTCAGCCCTCCCAATCCGGCTTGTCGTCGTCCCGGCCGAACCAGCGGCGCTTTTTCTTCTTCGGCTCCGGGGCCTTCTCTCTTTGAGCCTCTCCAGACCTTTTCACAGGCAGACAGCTCGTTCCGCAGTAGGCGCACCGCTCGCTTTTCCCCACCTGCCCACAGGCGGGGCAGCGGTAGTCGGGTAGTTTTTCATAGAACTTCCGGCTCTCCTCCGCCTGCTTCTCCATTTGAGCCCGGTGCAGTCGCTCCTCTTCCCGCTCGTAGAAATCGAAGTGTCCACAGGCCGGGCAGCGGTAGAGCGCCGCATCGAAAAAGTCAGGGCTGAAGGGCAGGTCGTTTTTCAAGCGCATGTCCCGGACATAGCCCGTCTCTCCGCCGCAGGCGGAGCATTTTTTTGTCCTTCGTTCCGCTTCCATGCCGCTGCCTCACTTTCGGTCAGGATCGCCGGGCAAGGTCTCCTCCATGGTCTCCAGGTCCACCACGCTGCCGCAGATGGGGCACCTCCGGTCCCGGCGCGGGTTGCCGCAGGTGGGACAAACGAAGATCTGTGCGCTGATCTCTCCCGCCTTCACCTTCTCCTGGAAATCCAGGAGCCAGGCCCGGTCCTCTTCTTCCTCCCGCTGCTCTGTCTCCCGCCGCTCCAGCTCCTCTTGGGGCAGATACAGCTCTCCCCTGCCGCATTTGGGGCAGATGTGGAGCTCCATGGGAAAGGCCGGCAGATGGCCGATGTTGGGGTCAGGCCAGCCCTCCATACGGACCAGCCGTTCATATTCCATTGCTCCGCCGCAGGCGGGACAGGTCTTCTTTTCTCCCATACCGTTCACCTATTTCTCCCAGTCCGGCTTTTTCCGCCGGCCGAAAAAGCCCTTCTCCTCCCAGGGGTCGTCCCTGGGCTTAGGCCGTCTGGACGACGGCTCCGCCCTGGGGGCAGAGGCTGGCTCCGGCGGCGGTGTTTCCTTCTCTTCCACTTTTTCTTCCGGCTCCAGCCATGCCGGACCCTCCGGCGCCCGCTCCAGGAGCCACAGGGCCTTTTCGCACTTGGGGCAGTACCAAGCGCCCTCGTAGCAGATGTTTCCGGAGAGAAGCACCCCCTCCAGACCCTGCTCCCCCTCCTTGGCCGGGCGCAGCTCTACCGCCTTCTTCTCGTCCCAGTCAGGCACCTTCCAGCGTCGCTCCACCTTGCCCAGGAGGACCCGGGCCGGCTCGGGCAGGGACTCCCGCCCGCCGGCCTCCGGCGCTTCCTCAACCGGCGGCAGCCACCGATACTCCCAGTCGACGGAGCGGACCCGCTTGGTCTGCATGGCCCCGGGGACCATGTCCTCGCCGCAGAACGGGCACTTCATGGCCTTACCGGATGGTCACGTACTGGCCGATGGCGTCCCGCATGGTCTCGGCGGCGGCACGGGCGGCCTCCTGGAAGTCGGCGCCGTCCTTTCCGGTCTTCTGCCAGGCGCACATGATGGACCGGGACGCGTTGACGATGGCGCCGCGGCCGTTCTGGTCAAAGGCGTACTGCACATCCTCGGCGGTGCCGCCCTGGGCGCCGTAGCCGGGGACCAGGAAGAAGGTGTGGGGCAGACGGGCCCGCAGCTCCTTGAGCTCCTCGGGCCAGGTGGCGCCGGTGACGGCGCCGGCCAGGCTGTAGCCATACTTGCCCACGGTGCCCTCGCCCAGCTTCTCGGCCATGTCGCCCAGGAGCTGGTAGACCAGCTTGTCCCCGGCGGTCAGGTTCTGGAGCTCGCCGGAGCCGGGATTGGAGGTCTTGGCCAGGAGGAAGAGACACTTATCGTACTTCTTGCAGGTGTCCACGAAGGGGCCCACGGTGTCGGAGCCCATGTAGCCGTTGAGGGTGACGCAGTCGGCGCCGAAGGCGGTGAGGGCGGCGCTCCCCACCTGGGTCTCGCCCAGCCAGGCGTCGGCATAGGCCTGGGCGGTGGAACCGATATCGCCGCGCTTGATGTCGGCAATGACGAAGAGGCCCTGCTCCCTGGCGTAGGCGATGGTCTTTTCCATGACGGCCAGGCCCTGCCAGCCCAGCCGCTCATAATAGGCCGCCTGGGGCTTCACGGCGGGGACCACGTCCTTGAGGGCGTCAATGAGGCCCTTGTTGAACTGCCACACCGCCTCGGCGGCACCGGCCAGGGTCTCGCCATGCTCGGCGTAGGCCGCCTTCAGGATGTGAGGCGGGATCTGCTCCGGCTTGGGGTCCAGACCGGCCACGGTGGGGTTCTTCTTGGCGATGATCTTCTCCTGCAAAACGTCAAACGACATCTTTATATCCTCCCTTATCTGTCTTCGTAGACGATCTTGCCGCCTACGATGGTATATTTCACTTTGCCCGTCAGCGTCCGTCCAGCGAAGGGGGTATTGCGCCCCTTGGAGGCAAATTGCTCCGGGTCTACCGTCCAGGTCTCGTTGGGGTCGAAGATGGTGAAGTCGGCCTCGCCCCCCAGGCTCAGACGGCCCTTGGGGATGCCCAGGATACAGGCCGGATTGAAGGTCATCTTCTTCAGGATGTCGGAGAGGTCCATCTCCCCGGTGTGGTAGAGGGCGGTGAGGGTGGCCCCCAGGGAGGTCTCCAACCCCACCATGCCGCTGGGCGCCTCAGCCAGGGGCCTCGCCTTCTCCTGGGCGGAGTGGGGGGCGTGGTCGGTGGCGATGGCGTCGATGGTGCCGTCCTTGAGCCCGGCGATGATGGCCTCCACATCCTGCTTGGTCCGCAGGGGAGGATTGACCCGGGCCATGGAGCCCTGGGTGAGGACCTCATCCTCGGTGAAGGTGAAGTACTGGGGGCAGGTCTCACAGGTGATGTGGACGCCCTTCTTTTTAAACTGCCGGACGATGTCCACACTGCCGGCGGTGGAGATGTGGCAGATGTGGACGGCGGCCCCCGTCTCCTCGGAGAGCATGGCGTCCCGCATGACCATCAGCTCCTCGGCGATGGCGGGGCGGCCCGGGAGATTCAAAGCCCGGGAGACCCGCCCCTCGTTGACGGCGTAATTGCACACCATATCGGCGTCCTCGCAGTGGGAGAGGATGGTGAGTCCCAGCCGTTTGGCGCGGATGAGGGCGTCCCGCATGAGGTTGGCGTTCTGGATGGGCATACCGTCGTCGGAGAGGGCCACCGCGCCCGCCTCCTTCAGGGCCTGACCGTCGGTGAGGCTTTCCCCCTTCTCCCCCACGGTGACGGCGCCGATGGGCCACACCCGCACTCCGCAGGACTCGGCAGCCCGACGGAGGACGTAGCGGACCTGTTCGGGGCTGTCCACCGCCGGCTTGGTGTTGGGCATGCAGGCCACGGAGGTGATGCCCCCCCGGGCAGCGGCAGCCGTGCCGGTGGAGATGTCCTCCTTGTATTCTAACCCCGGCTCCCGCAGGTGGACATGCATATCCACCAGACCAGCGCACACGGTGAGCCCACGGGCATCGATGACCTGGGCGTCCTGGTCCCGGAGGTCACTGCCGATCACGGCCAGTTTTCCATCCTCGATGAGGATGTCCATAACGCCGCCGATCCCCCCCACGGGGTCCACCAGGCGGCCTTTTTGGATGAGAAGCTTCACGTCATTGCTCCTTTCCCATATTGGACACAACAAGAGAGGGACCGGGCAGCCCGCTCCCCTGGGAATGTTCTTCCGGCGGCGGGACGGTTCCGTCCGTTTCGCCGATACGGTTCAATTATAGAAGATGTATCTTCGTTTGGCAATGGATTTTTCGTGAATCCTGGGCACAATAAACTCGGACCTTGTCCAGAAGGAGGAATCGAATATGGAGAGCAAGCACATGATGCGCAACATCGGTATCGGCATGGCCGCCGGCGCGGCCCTGGGGATGCTGATGGCCCCCCAGAAAAAGACCCTCAAGGCCACCGCCAAAAAGGCCATGCGGGCCATGGAGGACGCCGCTGAGAACATGACCCAGAGCATGGGCATGTAACAAAAATGGTCCCCTCCGGCACATGCCGGAGGGGACCATTTTTAGGTGTGTTTTGGCAGCGGAATCTCGGGCATGAGCTCGTCGGAAATGATGTCCAGCATCTCCTCGATCTTGGCCACATCCTCCGCCGGAAAGCGGGCCTTGATCCGGTCCATGACCGTGCTCAGGTAGCCGTAGCTGATGTTGTAGTAGTCGATATACTTCTGGGTCACCACCAGGTGGTATTCCCGCTTGTCCGTCTCGGACTGCTCCTTGCGGACATAGCCCTTCTGGATCAGATTGTTGATCTTGTAGGCGGCATTGGGGGCGGAGATGCCCACAAAGCTGGAAAACTCGTTGACGGTGGGCTTGCCCAGGGCCATGATGATCTCCATGCAGAAGGTCTCCACGGTGGTCAGGCTGGCCTCCCGCTTCTGGAACCGCCCGAACACCGAGCGGTAGAAATGGAGCTTGAATTTCGTATACACTTCGTTGAACGCCTGTTCCAGCATCCTGTCCCCCTCCAAAACGACGGTGTCCGCGCGCGCAGTCTCTGCCTACACCTGCCTTTTCTCTACCATCGCACCTGAAATCCGCCGTTTTGGCAATGGGTCAGCCGCCTACGGCGAAGGTGAGCTCACCCTGGGCGGCCACCTTTCCGTCCACCTTGGCCACCGCCTTGCCGAAGCCCACTGGCCCCCGGCGCTCGATGAGTTCGCAGGAGAGCTCCAGCACGTCGCCGGGGCGGACCTGCTTTTTGAATCTGGCGTTCTTGATGCCGCCGAAGAAGGCCAGCTTTCCCTTGTTCTCCGGCAGGGAGAGGATGGCCACCGCGCCCACCTGGGCCAGAGCCTCGATGATGAGCACGCCGGGCATTACCTTGTACTGGGGGAAGTGGCCCACGAAGAAGGGTTCGTTGACAGTGACCGCCTTGATGCCCTTGGCCCACTCGCCGGGGACATAGTCGACGATCTTGTCCACCAGCAGGAAGGGGGGGCGGTGGGGGATGATCTCCTGGATCTGCTCGATGTTCAGCTCCACAGGTTTAACCCTCCCATTTCTTCAGCAGGATGCTGGCGTTGTGGCCGCCGAAGCCCAGGGAGTTGGACATGGCGTACTTGACGTCGGCATTGCGGCCCACGTTGGGCACTACATCCAGATCGCACTCGGGGTCGGGCTCCTGATAGCCGATGGTGGCGGGCAGGAAGCCGTCCATCAGGGTCTGGGCGGTAAACACGGCCTCCACGGCGCCGGCGGCGCCCAGCATGTGGCCGGTCATGGACTTGGTGGAACTCACCGCCAGGTGATAGGCGTGATCGCCGAAGGCGGTCTTGATGGCCTGGGTCTCACAGGCATCGTTCATGGGGGTGGAGGTACCGTGGGCGTTGATGTAGCCCACCTCCTCCGGCGCCACCCCGGCGTCTGCGAGGGCCATGGACATGGCCTTGGCGCCCTCCGCGCCGCCAGGGGCGGGGGCAGTGATGTGGTAAGCGTCACAGGTGGCGCCGTAGCCCACTACCTCACCCAGGATCTTGGCGCCCCGGGCCTTGGCGTGCTCCAGCTCCTCCAGCACCAGCACACCGGCGCCCTCGCCCATGACGAAGCCGCTGCGGCGGGCGTCAAAGGGGATGGAGGCGGCGGTGGGGTCGTCCCCGGTGTGGAGGGCGTGCATAGAGGTGAAGCCGCCCATGGCCAGCTCCGTGACCACGGCCTCGGCGCCGCCGCACAGGACCACGTCGGCGTAGCCGTCCCGGACCTGCCGCATGGCGTCGCCCACAGCGTTGGTGCCGCCGGCGCAGGCAGTGGTGGGACAGGTTGCCATGCCCTTCAGACCATATTTGATGGCGACATGGGCGGAGGCCATGTTGGCGATGGCCATGGGGATAAAGAAGGGGGAGATCTTGTCAAACCCCTTCTGGGCCCCCTTCACACACTCGTTCTGAAGGGTGATGAGGCCGCCGATACCGGCGGAAATAATGATGGCGCAGCGGTAGGGGTCCTCCTTGGCGAAGTCCAGACCACTCTGCTCTACCGCCTCCTGGGCGGCTGCCATGGCAAACTGGGCAAAGCGGTCCACCTTCCGGGCCTCCCGCTTCTCCATATAGTTGGCCGGGTCGAAGCCCTTGACCTCTCCAGCCAGCTTGGCCTTCATGTTGGAGGCGTCATAGAGGGTGATGGGGGCGATGCCGCAAGTTCCAGCCTTCACGGCCTCCCAGCTCTCAGCGGCGGTAAGGCCCACGGGGGTGACGGCCCCCAGGCCGGTGATGACTACCCGTCTTCTTTCCATCTCTGCTCTCCTCCTTTAGACCGCCATACCGCCGTCCACGCACAGGACCTGGCCCGTGACATAGGCGGACTCGTCCCCGGCGAAGAAGGCCACAGCCTTGGCCACATCCTCGGCCTGGCCCAGCCGCCCCATGGGGATGGTGGTCAGCATGGCCTCCCGGGCCTTCTCAGGCAGGGCGGCCGTCATGTCGGTGTCGATAAAGCCGGGGGCCACCGCGTTGACGGTGACGTTCCGGGCGGCCAGCTCCTTGGCCATGGACTTGGTGAGGCCGATGAGCCCCGCCTTGCTGGCGGCGTAGTTGGCCTGGCCGGCGTTGCCCCGGAGGCCCACGATGCTGGAGAGGTTGACGATGCGGCCATACTTCTGCTTCATCATGGGCCGGTAGACCGCCTTCATGCAGTGGAAGGCGCCCTTCAGGTTGGTGTCCAGCACGGCGTCCCAGTCAGCCTCCTTCATCATGGGCATGAGGCCGTCCCGGGTGACCCCGGCGTTGTTGACCAGGATGTCCAGCCGGCCAAAGCGGGACAGGACCTCCTTCACCATGGCCTCGCAGGCGGCGGCGTCGGCCACGTCGGCCTGGATGGCGAAGGCCTCCACACCCAGGGCCTCGCAGGCCTGCACCGTCTCCTCGGCGGCGGCGGCGTTGCCGGCGTAATTCACCGCCACCCAGGCGCCCTGACGGGCCAGCTCCAGGCAGACTGCCCGGCCAATGCCCCGGCTGCCGCCGGTGACCAGGGCACATTTACCCTGTAAGCTCATCTTTTACGCTCCTTTCAGGGCGGCCACCGCCGCCTCCAGGTCCTCCGCCGTCTCCACGGCGTAGGTGGTGATGCTCTTGTCTGTCTTCTTGACAAAGCCGCTCAGGGCCTTGCCGGGGCCGATCTCCAGAATGGTATCCACCCCGTGGGCGGCCATGTTTCGGATGGTGTCCTCCATGTGGACGCTGCTCTGGACCTGCTTGACCAGCAGGCCGGGGATGGTATCCCCCTCACCCAGCACGTCGCCCTTGCAGTTGAAGAGGACGGGGCAGCGCATGGGGGCAAACTCCACGGTGCGGAACCGCTCCTCCAGAGCGGCGCCGGCGGGGGCCATCAGGGAGGTGTGGAAGGGGCCGCTCACCTTCAGGGGCATGACCCGCTTGGCGCCTGCCTCTTTGGCCAGACGGCCGGCCTCTTCCACGGCGGCGGCGTCGCCGCCGATGACGATCTGGCCGGGGCAGTTGAGGTTGGCGATCTCGGCCACCCCCAGGTGGGAGGCGGCGTCGCAGCACTTCTGGAGCTCCTCCCGTCCCAGCATGAGGACGGCGGCCATGGCGCTGGGCCGGTCCTTGACGGCGCCGGCCATGGCCTTGCCGCGGAAGGCCACCAGCTCGATGGCCTGCTCAGGGGTGAGCACCCCGGCGGCGCACAGGGCGGAGTACTCGCCCAGGCTCAGGCCGGCCGTCATGGCGGGGCGAATGCCCTTCTCGTAGAGTACGGCGGTGACGCCGGCGGCAAAGGCCACCATACAGGGCTGGGTGTACTGGGTCTGGTTGAGCTGCTCCTCCGGGCCCTCAAAGCACAGCTTTTTGAGGTCGAAGTCCAGCTTGGCGCCGTCCAGCACCGCCCGGAAGGCGGGATAGGCCTCATAGAGGTCCTTGCCCATGCCCACGTGCTGGGTGCCCTGACCGGCATAGAGGAAGGCCAGCTTCATCAAAAGCCCTCCTTCTCAAGGCGGTCCAGAACGGACTTGCAGCCGCCGCACAGGTCCTCCAGGATGGCCCGGACGGGCCGGATCTCGTGGAGCATACCGGCCACCTGGCCGGCCATGAGGCTGCCGTTCTTGGTGTCGCCCTCAAAGACGGCCCGGCGGAGGGAGCCCAGGGTGAACTGCTCCAGCTCCATCTTGTCGGCCCCTTCCTTCTCCTTGGCGATGTAGGCCTTGGCCATGGGGTTTTTCAGGATGCGGACAGGGGTACCGCCGATGCGGCCGGTGACCACGGTGCCGCTGTCCTTGGCCTTGAGGACGGCCTCCTTGTAGTTTTCGTGGATGGGGCACTCCTGGGCAACCAGCAGGCAGGTGCCCACCTGGGCGCCGCAGGCGCCCAGGGCAAAGGCGGCCACCAGCTGGCGGCTGTCGGCGATGCCGCCGGCGGCCACCACGGGAAGATCCACCGCGTCGCAGACCTGGGGGACCAGGGCCATGGTGGTGAGCTCACCCACATGGCCGCCGGACTCGGTGCCCTCGGCGATGACGCCGTCGGCGCCCGCCCGGGCCACCAGCTTGGCCAGGGCCACCACGGAGACCACGGGGAAGACCTTGGCCCCCGCCTCCTTCCACATGGGGATGAAGGAGGCCGGGTTGCCGGCGCCGGTGGTGATGAAGGGGACCTTCTCCTCGGCGGCGATCTGGGCCATCTCCTTGGCCTGGGGGTGCATGAGCATGATGTTCACGCCAAAGGGCTTATCGGTGAGGGTGCGGCACTTCCGGATGTTTTCCCGAAACGTGTCGGCATTCATGCCGCCCGCGCCGATGAGGCCCATGGCCCCGGCGTTGGAGACGGCGGCGGCAAACTCACCGGTGGCGATATTGGCCATGCCGCCCTGGATGATGGGGAACTCCGTCCCCAGGATCTCGTTCAATTTCATGGTGTTACCCGTCCTTACTCTCTTGATGGCAGCCGGTACCGGCCTGCCCTTATTACCATTCCAGCAGGGCGCCGCCCCAGGTGAGACCGGCGCCGAAGCCCACGCACAGGATCTTCTGGCCCTTTTTCAGCAGTCCCTGCTCCGCCATCTCATCCAACGCGATGGGGATGCTGGCCGCCGAGGTGTTGCCGTAGCGCATCATGTTCTGGTAGAACTTCTCGTTGGGGACCTTCAGCTTCTTCGCCACATGGTCGATGATGCGCTTGTTGGCCTGGTGGGGCACGAACCAGTCGATATCCTCCAGGCTCAGGCCGGTCTCCTCCAGCAGGACGTGAATGCAGTGGGGCACCGCCTCTACGGCGAAGCGGAACACCTTCTGCCCGTCCATGTGGATGTAGGGCCGTTCGGGGCCGGGGCCCTCGATCAGGATGGCCTCGGCATCCCCCCGTGCGCCCAGGGTGCAGGCGTAGATGCCACCCTCCTCCAACGTCACCACCACCGCACCGGCGCCATCGCCGAAGAGGACGCAGGTACCGCGGTCGGTAAAGTCGGTGATGCGGCTGAGGGACTCTGCCCCAATGACCAGGGCGTAGGGCCGGCCGCTCTGGAGCAGGAAGCCCCGTGCCACCTGGAGGGCGTAGATAAAGCCGGTGCAGCCCACGTTCATATCAAAGCAGGGGATGTCCTCAGGTAGGCCCAGCCGCTGCTGCAACAGGCAGGCGCTGGTGGGGGCGGAGTGGTCGGGGGTAACGGTGGCCACGATGCAGGCGCACAGGTCCTTGGGCTCCACCTTCCCCTGCTCCAGCGCCCTCCGGGCCGCCTGCTCGGCCAGGGCGGCCTGGGTCTCGCCCTCGCAGAAGTGTCGGGTACGGATGCCGGTACGGGTGGTGATCCACTCGTCGCTGGTCTCCACCAGCTTGCTCATATCATCATTGGTGACCACCTTGGCGGGCAGCGCCCGGCCGGTGGACACGATCTTCAATCCCTTCATAGCCCCTCCTTCCGGGAGCGGGGCATGCCCATCCCTCGGAATTTTTCATAGCGCCGCTGGGCGAAGTTCCCCTCCCGGACCACCCGGTCCAGGGCGTGAGACAGCGCCCGGTCCACCGCCACAAAGACGGCCTGGGGATTCTCATGAGCCCCTCCCTGCGGCTCCGGGATGACCTCATCGGCGACGCCCAGCTCCACCAGGTCCCGGGCGGTGAGCTTCATGATCCCGGCCGCCTCGCCGGCCCGGCTGGAGTCCTTCCACAGGATGGAGGCAAAGCCCTCCGGGGAGAGGACGGAGTAGACGGCGTTCTCCAGCATGAGCACCCGGTTGGCCACGGCCAGGGCCAGAGCCCCACCGCTGCCGCCCTCGCCGGTGACGATGGTGACCACCGGCACATCCAGGGAGCTCATGAGGGCCAGGGTGGAAGCGATGGCCTCTCCCTGTCCCCGGGCCTCGGCCTCCAGGCCGGGGTAGGCGCCGGGGGTATCCACAAAGGTGATGACCGGCCGGCGGAACTTCTGGGCCTGCCGCATGAGGCGCTGGGCCTTCCGGTAGCCCTCGGGACCGGGCATGCCGAAGTTGCAGGCCATATTCTCCTGGAGGGTCTTACCCTTCCGGTGGCCGATGACGGTGACCGGGTGGCCCTTGTAGAGGGCCACCCCGCCCAGAATAGCGGGGTCCTCCCGGCACTGCCGGTCCCCCTTGAACTCAAAAAAGTCGGTAAAGAGCGCGGAGATGTAGTCCACCGTGCCGGGCCGTCCGGCGTGGCGGGCCAGGGCCACCCGCTCAGCCGCGGTGATCTCAGCCATGGTCCTCACCCCGTTTCTCATGGAGTCTCAGCAGAAGGGAGAGGGTCTCCTTCATCTGGCTTCTGGGGACGATCTTGTCTACGAAACCGTGCTCCTCCAGGTACTCGGAGCGCTGGAAGCCCTCAGGCAGCTTCTGCCCAATGGTCTGCTCAATGACCCGGGGCCCGGCAAAACCGATGAGGGCGCCGGGCTCGGCCAGGGTCACGTCGCCCAGAGAGGCGAAGGAGGCGGTGACGCCGCCGGTGGTGGGGTGGGTGAGCACGGAGATATAGAGGCCGCCGTGCTCACTGAACCGTTCCAGGGCGGCGCTGGTCTTGGCCATCTGCATGAGGGAGAGAATACCCTCCTGCATCCGGGCGCCGCCGCTGGCGGAGAAGATGATAAGGGGGAGGTTTGCCCGGTCGGCATACTCCACGGCCCGGGTGACCTTCTCCCCCACCGCCGCCCCCATGCTGCCCATGAGGAAGCGGCTGTCCAGCACGGCAAAGACGGCCAGGCGGCCGTCGATCTTGCCCCGGGCGGTGACCACGCCCTCGGTGAGGCCGGTGTTCTTCCGGGCGGCCTGGAGCTTGTCGTCATAGCCGGGGAACTTGAGGGCGTTGGAGGCGGTGAGCTTCTCGTCCAGTTCCCGGAAGCTCTTGGAGTCCAGGAGCATGCTCAGCCGCAGGTAGGCCCCCACCGGGTGGTGGTAGCCGCACTTGGGGCATACGTACAGGGTGCGGGCCAGCTCGGTCTTGGGCACCATGGCCCCGCAGTCGGGGCACTTGCCAAAGACTGCCTTGGCAATGTGCTTGCGGGGAATGTCGGTCTCTTTGCCTTCGCGGCGGGTCTTGAGCTGGATCATGCGCTCCCGCCGCTGCCGAAAGGAATCTCTCATTTGCTGCCCTCACAATCCCACTGGAGCAGCTCGTCCATGTGCTGTTCCAGGAAGCCGGTATCATATCTGCCCTTGATAAAATCGGGCTGGTACAGGATCAGGTGGCACAGGTCCGCCGTGGTGGGGAAACCCTCGATGATGAGCTCCTCCAGGGCCCGGCGCATCTTGCGGATGGCCTCCAGGCGGGTGGGGGCGTAGGCCACCACCTTGGCCGCCAGGGAGTCGTACCAGGGGGAGAGCTCGCTGCCGTTGAAGAGGGCGGTATCCACCCGGACGCCGGGACCGCCGGGCAGGTGGAGAAACTCCACCTTTCCGGGGGCGGGACGGAACCCGCCTCTGGGGTCCTCGGCGTTGATGCGGCACTCCAGGGCCCAGCCGGTCTGCCGGACATCCTCCTGCCGGACGGACAGGGAGAGACCCGTAGCGATGCGGATCTGCTCCCGGATGAGATCCAGCCCGGTTACGAACTCGGTGACCGGGTGCTCCACCTGAATTCTGGTATTCATTTCAATAAAGTAGAAGTTGCCGTCGTGGTCCAGCACAAACTCCACGGTGCCGGCGCTCTGGTAGCCGGCGGCCTGAGCCGCACGCACCGCCGCGCCGCCCATGGCCTCACGCAGCTGGGCGCTCAGGGCCTTGGAGGGAGACTCCTCCATGAGCTTCTGGTTGCGGCGCTGGATGGAGCAGTCCCGCTCCCCCAGATGGACCACGTTGCCCTGGCTGTCGGCCAGGATCTGGAACTCGATGTGGCGGGGGCTGAGGATCAGCTTCTCCATATAGAGCTCCCCGTCCCCGAAGCAGGCCACCGCCTCCGCCTGGGCGGCGGCGTAGAGGGCCGGCAGGTCCTCGGCGGCGTCCACCCGGCGCATGCCGCGGCCGCCGCCTCCGGCGCTGGCCTTGATGAGGACGGGATAGCCGATAGCCCCGGCAATCTCCAGGGCCTCCTCGGCGCTGGCGACGGGGCCGTCGGACCCGGGCACCACCGGCACGCCGTTTGCGCGCATCAGGTCCCGGGCGGCGGATTTGTTGCCCATCTTCCGGATCACGTCTCCGGAGGGGCCGATGAACTTCAGTCCGCACTGCTGACACAGGTCGGCGAACTCCGCGTTCTCGGAGAGGAAGCCGTAGCCGGGGTGGATGGCGTCGCAGCCGGTCTCCAGGGCGGCGGTGAGGATGGCGGACATGTTGAGGTAGCTCTCCCCCGCCTTGGCGGGGCCGATGCACACCGCCTGGGTGGCCAACTTCACATGGAGGGCGTCGGCGTCGGCGGTGGAGTACACCGCCACCGTCTCGATCTCCATCTCCCGGCAGGAGCGGATGATTCGCACGGCGATCTCGCCCCGGTTGGCGATCAGGATTCGATGGAACATAAACTCACAGCTCCCTGATTTGGAAGAGCGGGGCGTCAAAGCCCACCAGGTCCCCGTCCTTGGCCAGGATCTCCAGGATCACGCAGTTACAGGGAGCGGGGACCTCGCTCATCATCTTCATGGCCTCCAGCACGCAGAGGGTCTGGCCCTTCTTCACCGTGTCGCCCACAGAGACAAAGGGGGCCTCTCCGGGGGCGGAGGCGGCATAAAAGGTACCCACCAGGGGTGCCTTCACAGTGGCGTCCTCCGGCTGGGCCTCGGGCGCCTCTGCGGCGGGGGCGGGCACGGGGACCGCCGCAGGTGCGGCGGCAACCCCGGCGACTACGGCAGCGGGCACTGCCGCCTTGTTCAGCTCCAGGCGCAGATCCCCCAGCCGCAGCTTCATAGAGGCGGCAGAGGAGGCGTCGAAGCGGTCCAGCAGGGTCAGGATGTCAGAAAGCTCCATGGCTTACTCCTGGTGGGCTTCCAGATAGCGGACGATGTCGCCCACCGTCTTCATGTTCTGGAGCTCCTCATCATCGATGGCAAAGCCCAGGGCCTCCTCCAGCGCCATGTTCAGCTCCACAGCGTCCAGAGAGTCGGCTTCCAGGTCCTCAACCAGGCGGGCGTCCATGGTCACGGCCTCCAGATCGCAGCTCAGGGTATCTACAATAACATCTCTCACCTGTTCAAACATCGTCGTGTTCTCCTTTCGCCCGCAGGGGGCGGGCTCTCAATTCTATTATTTTAATTAAATTTTTTTAACTAAAATAATTTAAGCGTAATTGTATCAGGTTCCTGGAAAATGTCAATCGTAAACTTGCACAATTTTCTTTGATATTCAAATTTTCACCCTCAAAACAACTTTCCCAAAAAAATCTCAAAAAGCCCTTGACATTCCCGAAACTCGATGGTAGAATAACATCCGTTCTGTACGGGACGCCGCAGTTCCGGGCGGAACTCATATGGGGGTATAGCTCAGCTGGGAGAGCGCTTGAATGGCATTCAAGAGGTCAGCGGTTCGATCCCGCTTATCTCCACCAT
>NZ_CALXEE010000044.1 GCF_944387245.1 uncultured Intestinimonas sp.
CCAAGAGGAGGCCGAGGGCTTTAGCGCAGGATAGCGCCCAGCTCCTTCTCCAGAGTCTCCAGGATGCTCTTTACGTCGGCATCGGCCTCCTCAGCGGTGAGGGAGCGGTCGTCAGCCCGGAGTACCAGATTGAAGGCCACAGACTTCTTACCCTCGGGGATACCCTTGCCCCGGTAGATGTCGAAGAGGGTAACGTCCTTCAGGAGACCCTTGGCTCCCTTGCGGATGCAGTCCTCCAGCGCGCCCACGGTGACGGCCTCGCCGCACACCACGGCGATGTCACGGGTGACGGCGGGGAACTTGGGCAGGGGGACATACTCAGGGTCGGCGCCCTTGGCGGCCATCAGATCGTTGAGCTCCAGTTCGGCGCAGTAGAACTCGGCGTCCACACCGTAGTTCTTGGATACCAGGGGGTGGATCTGGCCCAGCACGCCAATGTGGCGGGCACCCACGTACACGTCAGCGCAGCGACCGGGGTGATAGGAGGGATTGGGCACAGAGGGAACCTCGAAGCGGACGTCCTGGGCACGCAGGTCCTTCAGAATGGCCTCCACAGCTCCCTTCAGAGCGAAGAAGTCCATATCGTCGCCATAGGCGCCCATGGAGAGGACCTTGTTCTCCACAGCCAGACCGTCCTCGCCGCCGGGGAGGTAGATGCGGCCCACCTCATAGAGCTTTACGTTCTGGTTGCGGTAGTTGTAATTGCGGGTCAGGATCTCCAGCATGGAGGGGAGGACGGTGGTGCGCATGATGGAGGTGTCCTCGCCCAGGGGGTTGAGGATCTTGAAGGACTCGCGGCGGGGATCGTCGGCAGCCCAGCGGATCTTGTCATAGCAGGTGGGGGAGATGAAGGAGTAGGTGATGATCTCATCGTAGCCCATGGCCCGGCACATGCCACCCAGCTGCCGCTCGAGCTTCTCCTCCTCGGAGAAGCCGCCCAGGGTGGTCTGGCCCCGCATAAGGGTGACGGGGATGTTGTTGTAGCCGTGGAAACGGGCCACCTCCTCAGCCAGGTCGGCCATGCCGATGACGTCACCGCGCCAGGAGGGGACAGTGACCTGATCGCCTTCCACGCCGAAGTCCAGCTTCTTCAGAATGCGGACCATCTCATCGGCGGCGATATCGGTGCCCAGCAGGCCGTTGATGCGGTCGGGCTCCAGCTTGAGGACCCGGGGCTGGGGCACGTAGTTGAGAATGTCGATGGTGCCGGGAAGGACTTCGCCGGCGCCCAGCAGCTCCACCAGCTCACAGGCCCGGTCCACGGCGGGGAGGGTGTTCATGGGGTCCAGGCCCTTCTCGAACTTGGCAGAGGCCTCGGTGCGCATGCCCAGGGCCAGGGCGCCCTTGCGGATGCAGGTGCCATCGAAGCAGGCGGATTCAAAGACCACGTCGGCGGTGTCGTCCACGATCTCGCTATTCAGACCACCCATGATGCCGGCCAGGCCCACCGCCCGGTGCTCGTCAGCGATGACCAGATGGTTGGCGTTGAGCACGTGCTCCTTTCCGTCCAGAGTGGTGAGGTGTTCGCCCTCCTCGGCCCGGCGGACGATGATCTTGCCGCCCTTCACATAGCGGTAGTCGAAGGCATGCATGGGCTGGCCATACTCCAGCATGACATAGTTGGTGATGTCCACGATGTTGTTGATGGGGCGCACGCCCATGGCGCGGAGCCGCTCCCGCATCCACTTGGGGGAGGGGGCGATCTTCACGTTGCGGACCATCCGGGCGGTGTAGCGGGGCACCAGGTCGCTGGCGGGGGTCTCCACGTCCAGCAGGTCCACCAGGGAACCCTCGCCTTCGGCCTTCACCACGGGGGCGTGGAGGTTCAGGGAAACGTCATAGGTGGCAGCCACCTCCCGGGCCAGACCGATGACGGAGAGACAGTCGGGCCGGTTGGGGGTGATTTCGAACTCCACCACGGAGTCGTCTACACCGATGACGGGCTTGATGTCGTCGCCGGGCTTGCAGTCCTCATTGAGGATGAAAATGCCGTCGGGAATGCAGTGGGGAAACTCAGCCTGCTGCGCCCGCAGGTCGGTGAGGGTGCAGATGTGATCCTTCTTGGTATCCAGAGCCACCAGGTCTCCAATATGGAGGTTGGGGCAGGTGGTGGAGACAGTGCAGGTCTTGTCCCCAGCGTCCAGGGTTACGTTGTAGGTGGAGTAGGCAGTGGTGACCACTTCGGTGACCTTGGCGCAGACCACGCTGCCGAAGATCTTGTGGCCGGGCTGAATGTCAGCGGGGATGGAGGGCTTGTCCTTGTCCAGGGGGTGGTAGTCGTTGAGCAGGGCAGCGGGGTCGATGACAGCATAGGGGAAGTCGCGCTCCTCCAGGCCCAGCTCGGAGAGGCCGCACATCATGCCGTTGGAAACCTCGCCCCGGAGCTTGCCCTTCTCGATCTTCACGCCGCCGGGCAGGGTAGACTTGTGGAGGGCGGCGGGGACCAGGTCGCCCACATGGACGTTCCAGGCGCCGGTGACGATCTGGATGGGCTCGGCCTGGCCCACGTCGATCTGGCAGATCCACATGTGGTCGGAGTTGGGGTGGCGCTCCATGGAGAGGACGCGGCCCACCACCACGTTGGAGATCTCGGCGCCCAGGTCGGTGGTGATCTCCACCTTGGAGCCGGAGAGGGTCATGGCCTCGGCGAAGTCCCGGTCACCGGCGTCCACGGTGACGAACTCGCTGAGCCACTTACGAGACAGATTCATATATGAAAACTCCCTTATTGATATTGTAGGGGCGGCCTGGTGCCGCCCGGTTCGCGGACGGGGGCCGGAGACTCAGAACTGCTCCAGGAAGCGCACGTCATTTTCGAAAATGAGGCGCAGGTCGGCGATCTTGAAGCGGCGCATGGCGGTGCGCTCCAGGCCGATGCCGAAGGCCCAGCCGGAGTAGACGTTGGTGTCGATACCGGCCATCTCCAGCACCCGGGGGTGGATCATGCCGGCGCCCAGGAGCTCGATCCAGCCCTCGCCCTTACAGGTGGGGCAGCCCACGCCGCCGCACTTGTGGCACTGGACGTCCATCTCACAGGAGGGCTCGGTGAAGGGGAAGTGGTGGGGGCGGAAGCGGGTCTTGGTGCCCTCGCCGTAGAGCTTCTCCACCACGGTGTTGAGGGTGCCCTTCAGGTCGGCCATGGTGACGCCCTTGTCGATGACCATGCCCTCCACCTGGTGGAACATGGGAGAGTGGGTGGCGTCCACCTCGTCCTTCCGGTAGACCCGGCCGGGGGCGATGATGCGGATGGGCAGCTCCATGGTGTCCATGGCCCGGACCTGCATGGGGGAGGTCTGGGAGCGGAGCATCACCCGGGAGTCCTTATCGAAGTAGAAGGTGTCCGACCAGTCCCGGGAGGGGTGGCCTTCCTCGGCGTTGAGGCGGTCGAAGTTGTACTTGGCCAGCTCCACCTCGGGGCCGTCCAGCACGGTGAAGCCCATGCCGATGAAGATATCCTTGATCTCGTCCAGGGCGATATACATGGGGTGGCGGTGGCCGGCCTTGTAGGGCTTGCCGGGGATGGTCACGTCCAGGGCCTCAGCCTTCAGACGGTCCTCCAGGGCCTTGGCCTCCAGCTCCTTGCCCCGGCGCTCCAGGGCCTCCTCCAGGGCGGCCCGGACCTCGTTGGCCAGCTGACCCATGGCGGGGCGCTCCTCGGCGGAGAGCTTGCCCATCTGCTTGAGGACGGCGGTGAGCTCACCCTTCTTGCCCAGGTACTGGACCCGGAGGGCGTCTAGGGCGGCGGAGTCGCCGGCGGCCTCGAAGGCGGCCAGGGCCTGGGCGCGGATGTTTGCCAGTTGTTCTTTCATCGGTGCTTTCTTCCTTTCGGATGTTGATTATCGCGTGGAGTCGGGCCTGGGGATGAGCAGGCCCTTCATAGATGGACTGCGATTGTGAAAATCCAGGACCAGCTGGATTTCCTTCCGGGTACAGCCCAGAAGGAGTTTTACTTCGCTGTCGCGCTTTTCCAGGTCCACGGTACAGATGACGGCATTCAGAGTCTGGGCGGGGTCGGAGCCCAGCCAGACATCCACGCCCTCGCCGTCCATGGAGGAGGTCTGTGCCAGATAGCCGTAATCCAGAGGGTAGATAAGCGCGGGGAAGCGGGGATGGGCGGACCCTTGGGGGCGGTCGATGACCAGCCGGGACCGGCGGATCAGCTCATCCAGCGCGGACCAGAAATCCGGATTTTCCATGGCTGCCTCCTGATTTGGACGACAAAAAAGCCTTCCGTCCCATCAATTTGGGACGAAAGGCCAGCCTTCCGTGGTACCACCCGTATTCCCGCGCACAGCACGCGGGCACTCTCGCCCGGGTAACGGCGGGCGGGACCGTCCCTGTCTCCAGGGCCGCTCCGGGGCGAACCAAGCACGGCGTCCGCGGTCTGGCTCTCAGCCGGTGACCAGACCTCTCTTGGCGGTGGTTTCGCGCTATTTTCCCCTTCTACGCATTTACAAATGTACTTTATACCACATTTACAGGAAAATTGCAAGATAAAATTGACTCACTACCATCCAGGGACTATAATGGGGGACAGTTCAGCGCAAAAAGAGAGGAGGCGGGAGCGTGAAACAGGACCGGCGGGCGCTGCTGCTCTATGAGCCCAACCTTTATAAAGCCTTTCTCACCCTGGCCCTGCCCGTGTTCGGCGCCAACTTCATGAAGGCCTTCAACGAGCTGGTGGATACCTTTTTCATCGGCCAGACCGCCAACTCCGTGGCCGCCCAAGCGGGGGTGTCCATCTCCTGGCCCCTCATCAATATCTTCGCTGCCTTTCAGGTGGGCTTCGGGGTGGCCGGTGTGGCGGTGGTGAGCCAGCTTTTGGGGGCGGGACGCCGGGAGGAGGCGCGGGAGAACGCCGGTGTGCTGCTGGCGGTGGCCGTCCTCTTCGGTGTGGTGCTCAACGCTCTTCTCTACCTGGTGGCACCCTGGGTCATGACCTTTACCGGCGCTGTCGGCGACGTCTTTACGTGCAGCGTCTCCTACCTGCGGGTGCGCTCCTTTGAACTGGTCTTCACCTTTATATTCGCTGCTTTTCAAGCGGTACGGCAGGCCCAGGGGGATACGGTGACCCCGGTGGTCTTGTCGGTGAGCGCCGTGCTGCTCAACATCGTGCTCACTGGGGCCTTTGTTCAGGGTCTGGGCATGGGGGTATTCGGAGCAGGTCTGGCCACGGTGCTGGGCAACGTGGCCGTGGCGCCGGTGTGCCTCTTCCTCCTCTTTTCCAAGCGGCAGGCCCTCCACCTGGAGTGGGGCCGCCTCACCCTCTCCTGGCCGATCCTCTTCCGTTTGACACGCATCGCCGCCCCGGCGGCCTTCAGTCAGGCGCTGAGCTCTTTGGGCTTCCTGGTGCTCCAGACCGTCATCCTCAGCTATGGCGAAGCGGTGACGGCGGCCTTCAGCATCGGCAACAAGATCTCCAACATCCTGCTCATGCCGGTGCTGGCTCTGGGCTCGGTGCTGGCGGCCTATGTGGGCCAGAACATCGGTGCCGGGAACGGCGCCCGGGCCCGGCAGGCCTACCGGGTGAGCCGGAACATCGGTTTTGTCATCGCAGTGGTGGGGAGTCTGATCCTGCTGCCCTTCCGGGTGGAGTTGGTGGCCCTTTTGAGCAACGACGCCGCCACCCGAATCGCCGCCGTGGAGTACATGTTCTGGGTGCTTCTCACCCAGCCCCTTATGTCTCTCTTCCAGAATTATCTTGGGGTATTCAACGGCTCTGGCAAGACCATCTACGCATTCTGGATGTCCACTGCCCGGCTCTGGCTGGTACGGCTCCCCCTCATTATGTTTTTCAAGCATTTTACCGCCGTGGGCAGCACTGGTGTCTGGTACGCCATGGTGCTGAGCAATTTTATCATCCTGTTCCTGGGCGCCTTCCTGTACCGCAGGGTGGACTTTACCCCCTGCCGGGCGGTGATGGAGGAGGAACAGGCGGCATGAGAGAATTTGTAGGAGGAATCGATTTATGAAGATCGCCACATCGGAGCAGATGCGGGGACTGGACCGGGCCGCCATCCGGGAGAGGGGGATTCCCTCTTTACAGCTCATGGACCGGGCTGCCGCAGCTGTGGTGGAGCGCTGTCTGGAGCGGATGGCGGGGAAGGAAAAAAGAAGGGTGGCCGTTTTCTGCGGCGCCGGCAACAACGGCGGCGACGGTGTAGCCGCCGCCCGGCAGCTAATGGAGGCCGGTGTGGAGGTCCGCTGTTTCCTGGTGGGCCGACGGGACAAGATGACGCCGGACTGCCGGGAGATGGAAGCCCATTTAGAGGCAGCAGGTGGAAAGCTGGAGGACTTTACAGCTGATCCCGCCTTTGCAGCCTGGTGCCTGGGCTGTGATCTGATGGTGGACGCCCTCTTCGGTATTGGTCTCAATACTGAGCTGCGGGGAGACGCCTATACCGCTGTGCAGATGATGAACACCTGCTCGGTGCCGGTGGTGTCGGTAGATATCGCCAGTGGTGTGGAGGCAGATACTAGCCGGGTATTGGGCTGCGCAGTAGAGGCGGCAGAGACCGTTACCTTCACACTACCCAAGGTGGGCAATCTTCTGGGGGAGGGGGGTGCCATGGCCGGTCAGCTCACCGTGGCCGACATCGGTATCCCCAATGACCTGGTCCGGAAGGTGGAGAGTCATCTCCATGCTGTCTTTCCCCAGGAGCTCCGGCTGCCTCGCCGGGCACGGGATTCCCACAAGGGGAATTATGGTAAAGTATATATCCTTGCTGGTAGTGTGGGGTACAGCGGCGCCCCAATCCTGGCCGCCCGGGCGTCGGTGCGGTGTGGGTCCGGCCAGGTATCCTTGGGAGTGCCGGGCCCGGTGTGGCCCATTGCCGCCCAGAAGCTGGATGAAGCCATGCCCCACCCGCTCCCCGCCTCCAAGGACGGTATGCTCTCTCTGGAGGCGGCGGAAGAAGTGCTGCGGCGGCTGGAGCCCTGCGGGGTGTGCCTCATCGGTCCCGGCCTGGGCCGGGGCAACAGTGTGGGCTCGGTGGTGCGGCATCTGCTGAAGACGGTCCGGTTGCCCGTGGTGCTGGACGCCGACGGCATAAACGCCCTGGCCGGGCATATAGATGGACTGGACGTCCGTCAGGGGGAGTGTACGGTGCTCACCCCCCATGACGGCGAGTTTGCCCGGCTGGGCGGCGATCTCTCCACCGGGGACCGGCTCTCGGCGGCCCGCACCTTTGCCGCCGAGCATGGCTGTGTGCTGGTACTCAAGGGCCACCGCACCATCACGGCCTTTCCCGACGGCGAGGCCTATGTGAACACCACCGGCAACCCCGGTATGGCCAAGGGGGGCAGCGGCGATGTGCTCAGCGGCATGATTCTCTCCCTGCTGGGCCAGGGTTTCCCGCCCCGGGTGGCGGTGCCCATGGCGGTGTGTCTCCACGGCATGGCGGGGGACCTGTGCGCCGGGGAGCTGGGGGAGTACGGCATGACCCCCGGCGACATGATCGACCGGCTGCCTCTGGTGCTCAAGGGCATCACAAGAAACAGCTGAGCACCGAAAACCAGGACAGGAGGCGGAGCTGTGCGCAGAGCGGCTTGCGCACTGATGATGACCCTGTGCCTTGTGCTCTCCGGGTGCGGTGGGCAGGCCACAGATGAAGTAGACCAGCTGACCCTGGACATCCGGGGGGAGTATCTGGCTCTGGAACGGGTGACGGCCCGGATGGAGGTGGGGGCGGACTACGGACGCCGTGTGTACGCCTACACCATGGACCTGGACTGGCAGCGGGAGGGGGACACCACCGTCACCGTGACCGCGCCGGAGACGGTGGCTGGGGTCACCGCCCGGATCTCCGCCGGAGAGACCTTTCTGGAGTACGATGGCGTCAGTCTGGAAACGGGCTCACTGGATGAGAGCGGGCTCTCACCTGTAGGAGCAGGTGTTTTTCTGATGAAGGCTGCCACGGAGGGGTTTATCGCCGAGAGCGGCTTCGAGACTCTGGAGGAGCGGGACTGCCTGCGGCTCCTCTGCCGGGACCCGGAGGGGACGCCAGGGGAGGGGACGGAATGTACCCTCTGGTTTGACAGGGATACCCATGACCTGCTGCGGGGAGAAATCTCCGCAGACGGTCAGCGGATCATCGAATGTACCTTCACCTCGTTTGTCAGAGCGGAAACGCAGGGAGAAGGTACATAGAGGTTCAAATATGAATAGTGAGGCGTAAAAATCATGGACGATGCACAGAAGAGGACCTGGGCAGAGATCGACCTGGGGCGGTTGGCGCGGAACTACCATGCCCTCCGGGGGCTGATGCCGCCGGGCTGTAAGTTCCTGGGCGTGGTGAAGGCCAACGCCTACGGCCACGGCGCCGTGCCAGTGGCCAAAAAGCTGGAGGAACTGGGGGCGGACTACCTGGCTGTGGCCTGTCTGGATGAGGCACTGGAGCTGCGGAATGCGGGGATCAAACTCCCCATCCTCATCCTGGGGGTGACGCCGGCGGAGTACGCCGGTGTCCTGCTGGAGCACGACATCACCCAGGCGGTGGGGGATCTGGAGCTGGCCCAGGCCCTCTCTGCTGCCGGTGCGGCAGCGGGCCGAAAGGCCAAGGTCCACATCAAAGTGGACACCGGCATGTCCCGGCTGGGCTTTTTGTGGAGCCAGGGGGCGGAGGAGGACATCCGCCGTGTGTACGGCCTGCCCGGACTGGAGTGCGAGGGGATCTTCACCCATTTTGCCAACGCCGACGGGGACGAGGCCTACACCATGGAGCAGTTCACCCGCTTCCTGGACCTGCTGGGACACCTGGAGCGGGAGGGCGTGACCTTCCCAATTCGCCATTGCGCCGCCAGCGCCGCTGTGTTAAACTATCCCTGTACCCATTTGGATATGGTTCGGCCTGGGATTGCCCTCTACGGCCACTATCCTGCCGCCGGTATGGAGTATACCTGCCCCCTGGAGCCGGTCATGACCCTGAAGACCCGTGTGGCGGCGGTCCGCAGCCTGGTCGCCGGTACGCCGGTAAGCTATGGATGTACCCATGTGCTGAAACGGGACAGCCGCCTGGCTGTGCTGCCCGTAGGCTATGCGGATGGCTTTTTCCGCCTGTTTTCCAACCGACTGGAGGTAGAGATCAAGGGCCGGAGGGTGCCTCTGGTGGGCCGGGTGTGCATGGACATGTGCATGGCCGACGTCACCGATCTACCGGAGGCGAAGGCCGGCGACGTGGTGACCCTCTACGGCGACGAGATGCCGGTGGAGAACGGCGCCGATCTGGTGGGTACCATCCAGTACGAGCTCCTTTGTGATGTGGCACCCCGGGTGCCCCGAATCTACCTGGAGAACTGAACGGCTCTGTTCCGCCGGGCATATGCTGAAGGGGGAGGTTCCGCCGGGCAGGCGGCGGGAGGGCCCGCCGCGCTTCGATTTTAGAGACTTGGCGTATAATTCCCGCCGCCCCGTGGGAGAATCATAGTGTCGGTGTTACATAGGCCTCGGCCTTGGTGACACTGTGCACTATCTTCCAGCGGAGTGTGAGCATACGTGGACAACAGCGTAAAACGCGGCGATATTTTTTACGCCGATCTGAGCCCTGTGGTGGGAAGTGAGCAGGGGGGCGTCCGGCCGGTGCTGATCATCCAGAACAACACCGGCAACCGCCACAGCCCCACGGTCATCGCGGCCGCAATCACGTCTCAGACGGGAAAGGCCAAGCTCCCCACCCACATCGAGCTGGCCGCCATGAGCTGCGGACTGCCCAAGGATTCTGTAATCCTGCTGGAGCAGATCCGGACCCTGGACAAACGGCGGCTCCGGGAACGGATGGGCTGTCTGGATGAGAAACTGATGCACCGGGTGGACTCCGCCATTGCCGTCAGCTTTGGTCTGCATCCGGAAGAACTGGTATAAGGGACTGCCGGTCGGACGCCGGTCCGGCCGGTCCCTCTTTTTTGCTATGGAGGTTACATATGAAAACGCGCCGCAAGACCCTTCTCACCACCGCCCTCTCCGTGGGTGTCCTCACTTTGCTGCTGGGGGCTGCCGCGGGGAGCCAGACCGACCCTTTGGTCACCATGAGCTATCTCAACGACGTCAACACCCCTGCCATCCTCAAGCAGGTGGACGCCAAGCTGGACAGCCGGGAGCAGGCTCTGGTGGACAAGCTGGATGGGGTGGCCGACGCCTATGCTCAGGAGGTGGAGTCTCTCATGGGCACTTCCTCCGGCAGCGGCACCGCCCCTTCCGTTTTCTCCGTGGTGACGGTGAAGGCGGGACAGCAGCTATTGGGCTCTACCGGCTGTGAGATACTGCTGCGCAGCGGCTCCGCCACCTGCGTGGCGTCCTCAGCCCCCGGTCTGGTAGACTCTACGGACGGTTCCACTTTGGCCTCCGGCGGCGCCGTTCAGCCCAACCACCTCTATCTCATCACCGCCGACGGTAGAGGGCTCAAGGCCACCGCCGACGCCACGGTGATGGTCCGCGGCAGCTATACCATTTCCTGAGGCGGGAGGGGAAGACAATGAGACAGTGTATGGATGCGGAAAATCTTCACCGCCGTCTCAAAAAGATCATCGGACAGGTACAGGCCATTGACCGTATGGTGGATGAGGATGTCCCCTGCGAGGATGTGCTTTTACAGATCAACGCCGCCAAATCCGCGCTCCACAAGGTGGGGCAGGTGGTATTGGAAGGACACATCAACCACTGTGTCCGGGACGGCATCGAGCACGGAGACGCCGAGCAGACCATCGCCAGCTTCACCAAAGCTGTGGAGCGGTTCGCCAACATGAAATAAGACCTAGGTCCCCGGGCGGAGCTCTGCTCCTTACGGGGACCTTTTCTCTTTTCTCAAAGTACCAGCTGTCCCCTTGACAACCTATACCCCCATAGGTATAATCACACATGAAGAGAAACCATAAGGGGTATTGGTATCTGGAGGTGGCGTATGGAGCGACTGGAGAAACTTCTGGCCTGGGGCGGCGTCAAGCGGGATGTTCTCTTCCTAATCTTGTCAGCGGCGGCTCTTGGGTGCAGCATCGCGGGTGTTTCTCTCTTTCCCTTTGACATGGCTTGGGTGGCCGTCGTGCTGTGCGGTGTACCCATCATTCTCGAGGCGGTCATCGGCCTGGTGACGGCTTTTGACATCAAGGCAGATGTGCTGGTATCCATGGCCCTCATCGCGTCCGTGGCCATCGGCGAAGACTTCGCGGCGGGTGAGGTGGCCTTTATTATGCAGCTGGGGGCCCTCCTGGAGGACCTTACCGTGGCGAAAGCACGTGCGGGTATCGAGAAGCTGATTCGCCTGACGCCCCGCACTGCCCGGCGGCTGACGGACACCGGTGAGGAGATCATCCCTGCCGAGCAGGTGCGGGTGGGGGATCGGCTGCGGGTGCTCCCTGGGGAGACAGTGCCGGTGGACGGCGTCATTCGGGCGGGGCAGACCTCTATTGACCAGTCGGTGATGACCGGCGAGTCCCTGCCGGTGGACAAGAAAGTGGGAGATGAAGTCTCCAGCGGCACCGTCAACCAGTTCGGTGCCTTTGATATGGAGGCCACCAAAGTGGGAGAGGACAGCGCCATCCAGCGGATGATCCGACTGGTCCAGTCGGCGGACGCTGGGAAGGCCAAGATCGTGGGCCTAGCTGACCGCTGGGCCACCTGGGTGGTGGTGGTGGCCGTGGCGGCGGCCGGGCTTACTTGGCTTATCACCGGAGAGATCATCCGGGCGGTGACCATCCTGGTGGTCTTTTGTCCCTGTGCTTTGGTGCTGGCCACGCCCACCGCCATCATGGCGGCCATCGGAAACGCCACCCGGCACGGTTTTCTGGTACGGGAGGGGGACGCATTGGAACGGCTGGCAGGGGTGGCTGATGTGGCCTTTGACAAGACGGGTACGCTCACCCTGGGCACTCCGAAGGTGGTGGAGGTTTGTAGCTGCTCTCCCGACCATGACCGGGCCCAGGTATACGCTTGGGCGGCCAGCGCTGAGCTCCGGTCGGAGCACCCTCTGGGACGGTCGGTAGTGCGCTGCTATCAGGAACTGGGGGCAGGTGAGGCTGTCCAGCCCACGGAGTTTCGGATGCTGCCGGGCCGGGGCGTTCGGGCCGTAGTGGGGGAGAGGACCCTGACAGCGGGCAACGAGGCTCTGCTGGAGGAGAGCGGCATATCCATTCCGGATCAGGTCGGGGAACGGGCGGCGGGCTGCTTGAAAGAGGGCTGTACTGTGATCTACTTGGCGGCAGATGGTGTGCTGGCGGGCTTTCTGGCCCTGGCCGACACGCTGAGGCCGGATGCTGCCGATACCATCCGGGGTGTGCGGGAGGCCGGAGCGGAACCGGTGCTCCTCACCGGCGACCACGCCAATGCTGCCCGTCATATCGCCCAGGCCCTGGGCATTCAAACGGTCCGCTCCGGCTGCCTGCCGGAGGACAAGCTGAACTGGATCGGAGCGGAACAGGAAAAGGGACGACAGGTCTGTATGGTGGGAGATGGCATCAACGACGCGCCCGCTCTAAAAAAAGCCCAAGTGGGCATCGCCATGGGGGGTGTGGGCAGCGACATCGCCGTGGACGCCGCCGACATCGCCCTGGTCAATGACGATATCCACGCCCTGCCCCATCTGCTCGCCCTGTCCAGGCGGATGATGACCACCATCCGCTGCAATCTGACTTTTTCCATGGTTCTCAATTTCCTGGCCATCCTCTTGGCCATGACCGGTGTGCTCAACCCGGTGGTGGGCGCCCTGGTCCACAATGCCGGATCGGTGCTGGTTATCATCAACTCAGCCCTCCTGCTGCGGTGGCGTTACAAGTGAAGAAACAGCCCGCCCCCTGCACCGTGATCGATGCAGGGGGCGGGCTCGTCTGTTATGACAGGTTCAGTCACGACCGGAGCCGCCTGGAGGTGGAATGCTGCCGGCGTGACCGGCAGGGTGGTCGATGTCCTCCCCCATGGTGACGGCGGAGCGGATGGCGGCTTTGCCGAACTTGGTCCGAATGCCGTCCATGGTTCGTTCCAACTGCTCACGCCGTTCCCGACGGGGAGTGGCATTGGCGGCAAAGAGGTCCAGCTGCTCTCCGGCCTCCTCCTCGGGAATCAGGTTCTGCCCCGTGATGGTGAGGGCCCGGATGGGGGCGCTGCCACTCCAGGAGGAACGGATGAGCTCCAGAGCCGCCCGGCCGATGTCCTGGGCCGTGTAGGAGGGGGCCTCCAGCCGTGTCTGGCGGCAGATGTCCTTAAAGTTGGGGTCCCGGATGGTGACCTGAACGGTGGTGCACTTCATGGCGTGCTTGCGCAGCCGGGCGGCCACGCTATCGGAGAGGAGGGCCACGCCGGTGTGGATGTCCTTCCAGCCCACCAGGTTCCGGCGGAAGGTGATACCGTTGCCCACCGACTTGGGTGGCGGCGTCTCTCCGGCCCGGGTCACCGGGCTGTGCTCCAGGCCGGCGGCGTACTCGTAGAGCTGCCCGCCCTGCTTGCCCAGCAGTTGCTCCAGCCGCTCCCGACCGAAGGCGGCCAGGTCCCCGATGGTGTGGACGCCGTACTGGTGCAGTACCCGGGCCGATGCCCGGCCCACGAAGAGAAGGTCGGTCACCGGCAAAGGCCACACCTTTTCCGGCACGTCGGCCCTGGTGAGGACGGTGGTGGCGTCCGGTTTTTTCATGTCGCTGCCCAGCTTGGCAAAAACCTTGTTGAAGGAGACACCCACGCTGATGGTGAGTCCGGTCTCCTCCTTCACGGTGCCACGGATCTGGTCGGCGATGGCCCTGCCGTCCCCGCCGAAGAGGTGCATGGAGCCGGTGATGTCCAGCCAGCTTTCGTCGATGCCGAAGGGCTCCACCAGGTCGGTGTACCGCTCATAGATGGCGTTGACCCGCTTGGACCACAGCCGGTACTGGTCATGGTGGGCGGGGAGGAGGATGAGGTCGGGACATTTCCGCCGGGCCTGCCAGATGGTTTCCGCCGTCTTGACCTGGAATTTCTTGGCCGCCTCGTTCTTGGCCAGGATGATGCCGTGGCGGCTCTCCGGGTCGCCGCACACTGCCACGGGTTTGTCCCGCAGTTCCGGCTTGTCCCGCAGCTCCACCGAGGCGTAAAAGCCGTTGAGGTCACAGTGCAGGATAGTCCGCTCCATGTCTCCACCCCCTTTTCCCCAGTGTACCACAGGAAGTTTGGATAGTCAAACACGTGTTCGATGGAAACCTTACCCATCCCACTGGAGGAGGGCAGCCACCTGGTCCAGGTGCTCGGTCAGGTCCCGGCTGCCGGTGTAGTCCAGATAGACCACCCGGTTCCCCAGCTGGACGAAGAGCTGCTGGCCGCCGTAGTCCACGTCCTCCGCCACCACCAGCCGGTCAAAGCCCTGGGCGGACAGCTCTTCCATGGTGTAGCGCTCCGGCCGATAAGTCAGATCGTAGAGCTCATAGTCCATCAGGTCCTCCAGCAGGGGACCAGCCAGGAAGGGGAGGGTCAAGTCGTACCACTCCATCTTCAGATAGCGCCGCTCCCCGTCCACAGCGCCAGTCTGTGTCACCTCATAGATCCGGGCCAGGGGCCGGCCGTCATAGGAGACGAAGTTGTCCCGGTCAGGACCCTCGTAGCCGGAGTAATAAAAGGGTTCCGGGGTGTAGACGTTCCCTTCCAGCTCCGCCAGGGAGAGCACCGGGGTGGGGCGGTCCAGGTCGGAGAGCTCCATATCCCACCGGGTCACCCCGGCGAAATGGGCGGCGGTGAAGCCGATCTGAACGAGGGCGGCGATGGACAGCAGGAGGGTATAGCCCTGCCGCACCAGACCGGTGTGCTGCCAGTGCCGTGGCCGCTGGTGGGGGATGCCCGCCCGGAGCCGCCTACGCAGGCGGCACAGGCACCACACTCCCCAGGAGAAGTAGAGGATGAGGGCCACATCCGCAAGGATGACCAGGTTGGTATAGAGGGAGCTGAACCGGACCAGGCTTAGGACCAGGCCGAAGGAGCTGTCCAGGCGGGCCCATACCATGAAGGCCACCAGAGCCGCCATCATGGCCAGCAGGAGCCACACAAACCGGGTCAGCCTCCTGGTGAGCCGGTCCAGGGTGTAGCTCTGGGCCACCGGGTCGGTGTGGAACTCGGGGGCAACCGGGTCAGCCGTCCGGAACAGGGCCAGATAGCCGATCTTGCCCACATAGCTCCAGCCCATGTCGCCATAGTCGGAGGCCTGGGCAGGAATGGTGTTTTCGCCCTTTTCCGTAGGTTCCGCGTGGTAGCGTACCCGGGCCGGCTCGCCGGGACGAAACTGGGCAAAAAAGGTCCCGAATTTTTGGAAATGGAGCCCCCTGGCCGCCATCTCCTCCAGCCACAATTCGATGCCGTCCAGGTCCAGGAAGTCCACCGGGACCAGCCTGCGCACAATATGACGCTCCTTCATGGCCGTTCCTCCTCACTCTCGGCATCGGCTACGCAGGCGCACAGCCGAGCCACCTCCTCCTGATACCGCTGTTCTCCCGCCTCCGTGAGCCGATAGGTCCGCTTCCGACCCTCCACGGCCACCTCTGTAAGAAAACCCTCCTCCTGGAACTTGCCCAGAATGGTGTAGAGGGTGCCCGGGCCCATGTTCACCCGGCCCTTGGTCTTGTGGGAGACAAAGTCGGCCACCTCGGTGCCGCACAGGGCCTGTTTCCGGAAGGCCATGAGCACATAGAACATGGTCTCGGTGAGGGATTCCAGGGATTTTTTGCCCATGGGCGGCCTCCTTTTTAATATCGCAAATCGATATCGTATATCGATATTATAACATCGAGACACGATATCGTCAAGCAGGCAAAAGAAAACTCCCCCGGCGGTGGGCCGGGGGAGTCAAACGTAATAGGAGAGAGGTGGAATTCAGATGATGCCCCAGAGGACCAGGGCCAGCAGGACAAAGGTGGCCAGCAGCACCAGGGAGAAGAGGAGGAACCCGGCGCTGGAGCGGCGGGAGGGCTGGGCGCTGGTGGAGGGAGCCACCAGGCCGGACCGGCGCAGAGCGGTGACCACGGGCTTGTAGAGAAGGAGGGTGGCGGCCATGTTCATGCCGCCCTTGACCAGGTTGAAGGGGAGGATGATGGGCACCAGCATGGCGGCTACGGCCTCACGGGGCATACCCTGGTAGATGGGGGTGAGGAAGTAGTTCCACAGCAGCATGATCACGGTGAGGGCCACCACGCCGGAGGCCAGACCCAGCACAGCGCCGGTCATGGTGTGGCGCTTCTTGTAGATGAAGGTGGCAGTGCAGCAGAAGGCGCAGGTGGCCAGGGCGTTCATGATGAAGCCGATGATGCCGGTGTGGCTGACGGTGATCATCTCCACAAAAGCCACCACGATGGCCATGGAGGCGGCGGCCATGGGCCCGAAAACGAAGCCGCCGATGCAGATGACCACATCCTTGAAGTCAAAATCCAGGAAGCCGCTGACGCTGGGCAGCAGCTTGGACACCAGCATGACGACGAAGGCGATGGCGGAGAGCATGGCCAGGGTGGTAATGGTCTTGGTATTGGTGGCCGGACGGGCTTTGACCAGTGTGGGATCGGACATAAAAATACGCGCTCCTTCCGGACGCGGCCAAATTCCGGCCGCGCCCCATGTAAAGTAGAAAACACCCGAAAGACCCAATGCCTTCCAGGTGTTAAACACGTTACATGGGGAGAGGTGCGCGTTTGAACACATCTTCTTCCATCCAGACTTGGCGCTCTGAAGAGAGCGCGTCACTGTCGGTCCCGGAGTTCCACCGGGTCAGCCGCGCGGAAGCGCGGGTCGCGGACTGTACCGCCGATCGGGATTTTCACCCTGCCCTGAAGACATTTTTGATTCAGTTGTTTTCTCTACCTGTTATTATACATGGTCCCACCAAAAAATCAAGCACAAATTTTGAGAAACAAATGTTCGATAAGCGTTGACTTGTCCGGCGGGATATACTACAATGGCAGAGAAAAGGACGAAAAGCGGCCGAGAGGGGGGACACGCCGCGTGAAAAGAGAGACCACCTGCTGTTTTACCGGCCACCGGCCCAACAAACTCCCCTGGGGGAGCAACGAGTCCGATCCCCGGTGCGCGGACCTGAAGGCCCGGCTGAGGGCGGCTCTGGAGACGGCCTACGCCGACGGCTACCGCCACTTTCTCTGCGGCATGGCCCTGGGCTGTGACCTCTATTTCTGCGAGGCGGTACTGGACCTGCGGGACCGGCATGGAGATGTCACGGTGGAGGCCGCCGTCCCCTGTGAGGAACAGTGTACCCGGTGGCGGGAGCGGGACCGGAACCGATACTTTGCCCTGCTGGAGCGGTGTGACTACGAGACTCTGGTCCAGCACCACTATACCGCCGGGTGCATGCAGCGCCGGGACCGGTACATGGTGGACCGCTCCCAGCGCATCATCGCCGCCTATGACGGCAGGACGCTGGGGGGGACCATGTATACCCTTACCTACGCCCTGCGTCAGGGATTGGAGACCGTGATTTTAGACCTGTAACAAAAGGCCCTGCGACGGAAAATGCCGGCGCAGAGCCTTTTTCTGCATTTGCAAAAAATAACTTGACAACAAACTTCTGCAAATGTAGAATATAGCCACAGAAGGACTTCTGCAAATGCAAAATATAGGGGGCTCCTAACGTGAAGGAAAACAAACGGCTGCCGGAATCGGAACTGGACATCATGCTGGTGGTGTGGGCCGGCGGGGAAGGGGTCACCGCCCCCGCCATCCTGGAGCACCTGGAGCGGCCGCTGACAGCCAGCGCCCTCCACAGCTACCTCAAGCGGCTGGAGGAGAAGGGCTTTCTCGCCTGTACCAAGGAGGGCAAGACCAATGTCTATACCCCTTTGGTAAGCCGGGAGGACTACCAGCGCAGTGAGGGGAGGAGCATCCTCCAAAAGCTCTACGGCGGCTCTCTCTCCCGGTTTGCCGCCGCCCTCTATGACGGGGACAGGGTGGCTCCGAAGGAGGTGGCGGACCTCCAGGCCCTCCTGGACAAGCTGAAGGAGGGGGAGCGATGATGGCGGAGCTGGTGGGGCGGCTGGGGCACCTCTCCCTGACGGCGTCGGCGGTGCTGCTGCCCCTGCTGCTGCTGAGCACCCTCATCCAGAGGCG
>NZ_CALXEE010000045.1 GCF_944387245.1 uncultured Intestinimonas sp.
TCCTTCTTTGGCAGCTATACACAAGAAACCCGGCTTATGCTTGACGCATATGCCGGGTTTCTCGACAGACTGAAAGACCTTCCCCGTCGGGGAAGGTCTTTTTTTGCTCTTTTGTATGTGATCTCTCAGGCCCCCACGCTCAGGTCGAAGGACTCGGCCTGGGCCGCGATGTCGGTCTCGGTGGCCACGAAGAACTTGCCCTTGCTGCTGTTAAAGAGCAGGGAGAGCTTGGGCATGTGCTTGGCATAGCGCTCCTGGAGCTGGGCCTGGGTGAGGAAATGGTTCTCCACAAAGACCATCTCGGCATCCCCCTCTACAAAGCGGCTGCCCACGGTACGCCAGAAGTTGGCGCTGAAGATCTCCATGGTGGACATGATGAGGGCCTCCATGCCCTGGAGCTGGGAGCCGTACACCGCCTCCGCCGCCGCCATGAGGAAGCTGTTCTCCAGCCCTGCCAGCACCGTCACCTTCTGGTCCCCCCGGCGGTAGGTGAGCTCCTGGCTGATGGACGGCCCGAAGGGAGCCCCGTCGTAGTTTGAGTTGATGAGCTTGGTGCGCACATCTATATTGAGGGTGGAGGCAAAGATGGCGTTGAACTCCTGCTCTACCACCTGGGCGTTGATTTTGGTCAGCCGGGGCTTGCCCAGGGTCCCTTTCCCCACGATGGCCAGGTCCGCCGTGGAGACGTGCTCCACCAGCCAGCTGATGCCCTTACCCACGAAGTCCAACACTTCCTCCCGGCTGCACATCTCCTGCTCCACCATCTTCTCATACCCCTGCAGGGTAGTGGCCATAAACTCGTCGTGGAGCTGCTTGTGGATGGCGTAGTCGGCGTGGCCGATCCGCCGCATGTAGGCCTCCTCCCGGATGGCATGCTCATCAAAATAGCCCCGCAGATAGCGCACGCCCTCCCGCAGCACGAACAGCCGTACCTTGGAGTCCGCAAGCCCCTCGGGGTCCTGCACCTTATCCAGCAGCCGCCCCGCGATGGCAAACAGCTGCTTGTGGTCGCGGTCGAACTCCTCAATCCCCATCTCGTGTTCCTTGTTCCACTTGATCTCCATGGATCGCGCTTTCCTTTTTCATGGATATGGGTTCGGCGCATCCTTCCCCCATTCGCTGTTTACGTTTTCTTGTTTAACGGTCTCACTGCTGGTTTTATCGCAGGCAAATCACCTTATCTTTTATTTAATAATGAGTTTTATTATCATAGCATACCAATCGGTTTTTTGCAATTTTTTCTTTACGTCATAATATACTTTTTTACGCGCTTTTTTCATTGCAAAAAAGACTGCCCTCCCGGGGCAGTCTTTTTGAGGCGTGAGCCGATTTGGATCAGGTGACGCTTCGGCACGCACACCCCACCGGCATTTGCTCCTTCCGCCGGGCAGACTTGCTGACTCGGAGAAGCAAATAGTTTCCAAAAATCGCCGTGTAGAACAGGATATCCAGGTATTTATCCCCGAATTTGGGGAGGAACAGCACCATGACGTGGATATATATGAGTGAGAAAAACATGTAGGCCAGACGCTGGAGCCGCTTCCAGTGGACGGCCTTCATGCGGGTGCGGACACACCGGAAGGAGGTGGCCATTAAAGGGAGCATAAGGGCAATCATGACCAGGGAGAGAACGGCGGCGGTAGCGGTCTGGGGCTTCATGTCCCAGGGGTTGGTGAACAGATGAACGAAGTGCTTCAGGCCATAGATGATGTTGTGGCCCAGGGTGAGGATACAGGCCAGGATGGACAGCTGGCCCCGCACCCCCATCAGGGTGCGCACCACGGGCCGCCGCCCGTCCAGGGCGCCGGCGTACATCACCACCACGAACATGGCGGTGGAGAGGGCGCCCCGCTTGAAGAGGTTTACCACATATCGGGTGACCCACTCCGGGGCCAGGTCCCGGATGCCGGTCTGATAGTAGACCACCTCGGCGATCACGATGAGCACCGCCAGGGCGTAAAAAGCGCCTGGATGCTTTTTTATGGCCCCATGACAGCACAGGACGAAGATAATGGTCAGGGCAAGGGAGACCAGGATATAGGGATACATGCCATTCCTCCTTTTTCTTTGCGGATCTATTTTGGTTAGCTTTTGCTAACCGTTTGGCAGTATAGACGATCTCCTACAATAAGTCAAGTATTTTTTTATTTTCTCCCCTTTTCTGGAACCTTTTCCGCCTCCCGGGAAATTTTCCTCTCTCGACGGCTTTCCCCTTCCTTCTCCCCAAAATATGGTAAAATATGGGTGGTACGAAGGAGGTGGAGCGGTAATGGCGCTCTTTCGCAGGCGGGAGGGTCTTTTTGAGTCGGGCCGTGTGCTATGGCTGCCGGTGGAATCCCTGCAACCCAACCCGGACCAGCCCCGGCAGTACTTTGCCCCCGAGGGTCTGGCAGAACTGTCCGAGAGCATCAAGGTCCACGGCATCCTCCAGCCCCTGTCTGTCCGCCGGATCGACTCCGGCTTCGTGCTGGTGTCGGGGGAGCGGCGGCTCCGGGCCGCCAAGCTGGCCGGGCTCCGGGAGGTACCCTGCATCGTGGTGGAGGTGGACGAGGTGTCCTCCTCCCTGCTGGCGCTGGTGGAAAACCTCCAGCGCCGGGACCTGGACTTCTGGGAGGAGGCCCAGGCCCTGGACAAGCTCATCCGAACCTACCACCTGTCCCAGGAGGAGGCCGCCCGCCGCATCGGCAAGTCCCAGTCGGCGGTGGCCAACAAGCTTCGGCTGCTGAAGCTCTCTCCGGCGCTATTGGAGAAGCTGCGGGCTGCGGGGCTTACCGAGCGCCACGCCCGTGCCCTGCTGCGGTTGGAGGACGACCAAACCCGGTCGGCCGCCCTGGACCACATCATCGCGGATGGGCTGACGGTGGCCCAGACCGAGGCCTATGTGGAATCCCTCCTCCACCCGGCGCCCGCCAAGCGGAAACCCACCTATCTCATCCGGGACGTTCGGCTCTTCCTCAACACGGTGAGCCGGGCCATGAAGGTGATGCAGGGGGCGGGCATCCCGGCCCAGTACGACCGCCAGGACACCGACGACGCCGTCCTTCTCACCATTCGCATTCCCAAGTGACTGTTTCACGTGGAACACATCCACCGGTGCTTCGCCGCTGTTTCACGTGAAACGGTCCCCATTGGACCCTCTCCTTCCCATTTTTCCCAGGCGCCTTCTTTTGGACAGGATGTTTCACGTGAAACATCCTGGTTTTTTTGTCCCTTTTTCCGCCGTCTCCGGCCATTTGTTTCACGTGAAACATGGATTCCCTGTTGAATTACCGTTCAGAGGGCATTATAATGGTAGGGCACAAAGAATCCAAGAAGGAAGAAGAAACCGAGGTGTCCCATGGGAAAAACCATCGCCATCGTCAACCAGAAGGGCGGCGTCGGTAAGACAACCACCTGCGTCAACCTGGCCGCCGCCCTGAAGGAGCTGGGCCAGCGCGTCCTTATCTGCGATTTTGACCCCCAGGCCAACACAACTTCCGGCTTTGGAGTGGACAAGACCACCGCCTCCCCCTCCATCTATGACGTCCTCATCGACGGCGCCGATTGCCGGAAGGCCATCGTTTCCACCCAGTGGGCCGACGTGATCCCCGCCAACAAGGCTCTGGCCGGCGCCACCGTAGAGATGATCGGCATTGACCACCGGGAGTACCTGCTGAAAAACGCTCTGGAGCCCTTCCGGGAGGAATACGACTACATCTTCATCGACTGCCCCCCCTCCCTGGAGCTGCTCACCCTCAACGCCCTGTGCGCCGCCGACACCGTCATGGTCCCCGTCCAGTGCGAGTACTACGCTCTGGAGGGCCTCAGTGACCTTTTGTCCACCATCCGCATCGTCAAGCGGTCTCTCAACCCCGCCATCGATCTGGAGGGCGTGGTCCTCACCATGTACGACGGCCGCACCAACCTGTCCATGCAGGTGGCCGAGGAGGTCAAACGCCACTTCCCCGGCAAGGTGTACGCCACCGTCATCCCCCGGAACGTGCGGCTTTCCGAGGCTCCCAGCCACGGCAAGCCGGTGACCGCCTACGACAATCTGTCCCGGGGCTCCGAGGCCTATCGCGCCCTGGCCGGCGAACTGCTGGAAAAGAGCGCCGCCGCGGTGGGTTGAGCCTCTCCCTTTGGTAAAATCCCCATGAAGGAGTGATCCTATGTCATTAGAACGCGGCCTGGGCAAGGGCCTGGGCGCCCTGCTGGGAGACGCCGCCCTTCAAACCCAGGAAGGCGGCTCCGTCTCCCTCCCCATCGCCCAAGTGGAACCGGGCCTGAAGCAGCCCCGGAAGCGCTTCGACCCCGAGACCCTGGCCGACCTGGCCGAGTCCATCCGTACCCACGGCATCATCCAGCCCCTCACCGTCCGGCGGCTGGGCTCCGGCTACTATCAGATCATCGCCGGAGAGCGCCGCTGGCGGGCGGCCAAGCTGGCGGGCCTCTCAGAGGTCCCCGCCGTCATTATCGAGGCCGACGACCGGAAGGTCATGGAGCTGGGCCTTATCGAAAACCTCCAGCGGGAGGACCTGAACCCCATGGAAGAGGCCCTGGGCTACCAGGCTCTGGTCCAGGAGTACGGCCTCACCCAGGAGGAGGCCGCCCAGCAGGTGGGCAAGTCCCGCCCCGCCGTGGCCAACGCCCTGCGGCTGCTCTCCCTCCCCGACGCCATCCGTGCTCTGCTGGAGGAGGGCAAGCTCTCCGCCGGCCACGGCCGGGCCCTGCTGACCGTGCCCGACAGCACCTTGCAGAAAAAGCTGGCCCAGAAGGTGGTCCAGGAGGGGTTGTCCGTCCGGCAGACCGAGGCCATGGCCAAACGTCTGGCCCAGGCCGGAGCCGAGGCCCAGGAGGCCGCCGCCAAGGCCGCCGACCCCATGAAGCTCTACCGGGACGCCGCCGCCAAGGAGCTGTCCCAGCGCTGGGGCCGGAAGGTCTCCATCACCAAGGGCCCCAAAAAGGGCAAGGTGGAGTTTGAATTCTACAATGACGAGGATCTCACCGAGCTGCTGGACAAGCTGGAACAGTCCGTGAAGGGAGGTCCCGATCTGTGAGTCAGACCCCCGAGCAAAACCATTCCCCGGAGGAGGACAACATCCCTCTCCAGCACGCTGCCGAGCATGAGCGGCCCAAAAAACAGCAATCGGTGCTCATTTACCTGGTAATCCTCTTTGCCGCCGCCTTTCTCCTCATGGCTCTGAGCTATTTTATGCAGCGCCGCACCAGCGACGCCACCATTGCGGGCTTGCGTGGGGAGTCGGTGTCCGCCATGCAGTCGATCGAGGACATCCAGGAGGAAAACGAGACCCTCAAGCAGCAGGTGGCCGACCTGGAGGCCCGGCTGGAGGAGGCCCAGAAGGAGGCCGACGACGCCCAGGCCCAGGCCGACGCCCTGACTGAGGCCCAGGACCGGCTCACCCGGTCCATGGACCTCTTCTGGCAGATCGACGAGGCCTACGTCCGCGGCCGCTACTCCCTGTGCCGGACGCTCATCGCCCAGATGGAGGACACCACCCAGGGCAGCGCTCTGAAGGAATCCCTCCCGACCGAGACCACCACCGACACCGACCGCTTCTCCCCTGCCGACCGCTACCAGGAGATCTACGATGCGGTGATGTGAGGCAACAGAATCTTTTTCTCAGAGCAGGAAGGTTTTGCGGGCGGATGGTATCCGCCCCTACCCCCACGTCATCCTAAGCGAAAAAAAGGGCCTCCGCGCACCCAACGCAGCGGACTTCGCCCAATATAGGGCCCCCGCGCGAGCCCAGCGTCAGCGGGTCGCGTGGGGAGAAGAGGGGCAGCGGAGTGAGCGAGCTTTCGTGTATAAACGGAAGCGAGGGATACGCAGCTTGCCCCCACGACGTTTCACGTGAAACATCGGGCGGCCTACGCCGCCCGGTAATTTATAAATCACCTGAAAAAGAAAGGTTGAGAACAGCCATGCTGGACATCAAGTTTATCCGGGAGAACCCCGAGGCCGTAAAGGAAAACATCAAGAAGAAGTTCCAGGATCAGAAGCTGCCCCTGGTGGACCAGGTGCTGGAGCTGGACGCTGAGAACCGCCAGACCATCCAGGAGGCCCAGGACCTGCGCACCGCCCGCAACGCCAAGAGCAAGCAGGTGGGCGTGCTCATGGGCCAGTCCAAGAAGGACCCCTCCAAGCTCCAGGAGGCCGAGCAGCTCAAGGCCGAAGTCAAGGCCGACGCCGACCGTCTGGCCTATCTGGAGGGCCGTGAGACCGAGCTGGCCGAGCAGATCCGCCACATCATGCTCCAGATCCCCAACATCATTGACCCCTCCGTGCCCATCGGCCCCGACGACTCCTGCAACGTGGAGGTCCAGCGCTTCGGCGAGCCTGTGACTCCCGACTTTGAGATCCCCTACCACACCCAGATCATGGAGTCCTTCAACGGCATCGACATGGACGCCGCCGGCCGGGTGTCCGGCAACGGCTTCTACTACCTGATGGGCGACATCGCCCGGCTCCACGAGGCCGTGCTGGCCTACGCCCGTGACTTCATGATTAACAAGGGCTTTACCTTCTGCGTGCCCCCCTTCATGATCCACGGCAACGTGGTGGAGGGCGTCATGAGCCAGACGGAGATGGACGCCATGATGTACAAGATCGAGGGCGAGGACCTCTACCTCATCGGCACCTCCGAGCACTCCATGATCGGCAAATTCATCGACCAGATCATCCCCGAGGAGTCCCTCCCCCAGACCCTCACCTCCTACTCCCCCTGCTTCCGCAAGGAGAAGGGCGCCCACGGCATCGAGGAGCGGGGCGTCTACCGCATCCACCAGTTCGAGAAGCAGGAGATGGTGGTGGTCTGCAAGCCCGAGGACTCCATGAAGTGGTATGAGCAGATGTGGCGCTACTCCGTGGAGCTCTTCCGCTCCATGGACATCCCCGTCCGGCAGCTGGAGTGCTGCTCCGGCGACCTGGCCGACCTGAAGGTCAAGTCCTGCGACATCGAGGCCTGGTCCCCCCGCCAGCAGAAGTACTTTGAGGTGTGCTCCTGCTCCAACCTGGGCGACGCCCAGGCCCGCCGCCTGAAGATGCGCGTCAAGGGCGAGAAGGGCACCTACCTGCCCCACACCCTCAACAACACCGTGGTGGCGCCCCCCCGTATGCTCATCGCCTTCCTGGAGAACAACCTCCAGGCCGACGGCAGCGTGAATATCCCCGCCGTGCTCCAGCCCTACATGGGCGGCACCGCCCTGCTGGTGCCCAAGAAGTGAGACGGCCCGCCGCCGCTCTGCTGACTCTGGTGCTCACAGCGGCGGTGAGCACGGCGATGCTCGCCGCCGCCCCACGGCTCACCCCCACCCCAGAGGAGCGGGCCATCCAGGCCCTCGAACAGCGCTACGGCCTGGAGGACCCGGCGGACACCGAGCTACGGCTGTATCTGGAAAACCTGCTTCATGGGGACGTGGGCTGGACCATTCAGCCATGACCCCCTCCCCCGCATGCACATGAAAAGAGAGGAAACACCATGAAAACCCGTCTCTTGCCCCTTTCCCTGGCCTTGACCACCCTGCTGGTCCTCCCTGCCGGCGCCTTCTCCGACGTGCCGGAAAAGGCCTGGTACGCCGGCGCCGCCCAGATCTGTGTGGACCGGGGCCTGCTCAAGGGCACCGGGGAGGACACCTTCTCCCCCGACAACGCCGTGACCCTGGCCGAGGTGATGACGGTGGCCGTCCGGCTTCACTACCAGGCCCACGGAGGTACCGGCGATCCGCCCGCCGCCCCCGACAACTGGGGCACCGGCACCCTCACCACCCCCACCGGCGCCGTGCTGCTGGCCTTCAACACCTGTGACCTGGACCGGGGCCTCACCTATCGCTACGATCAGGAGACTCCCCGGCGGCTCCACCTGTATCTCACCGTCAGTCCCGAGGAGCGGGCCGCCCTCACCCCCGCCGGCGGCCCCGCCCAGGCCGTGCTCACCCTCAACGGCGTGACCGTGCTCACCGGCGGTCTGGTACCGGCGGAGGGCAGCGCCAACCGCATGGAGTTCATGGCCGACCCCGGCAGCGACTACACCGCCTTCAACCGGGAGCTGTCCGCCTTCCTCCCCGCCCCGGCCGCGGGGCTGTGGTACCGGGATGCCCTGTGGTACGCCCGGGAGCACGGCATGGTGGACAGCCAGCCTATGGAGGCCTCCTTTGAGGAACCCGCCGCCCGCCAGGATCTGGCCGAATGGCTGTGCTCCGCTCTGCCCCAGTCGGCCCTCACCCCCATCAACACCGTGGGCACCCTGCCCGATTCCAGCGACCCGGAGGTGCTTGCCCTCTATCGGGCGGGCATCCTCACCGGCGTCGACAACACCGGCGCCTTTGCCCCCGCGCGCACCCTCAGCCGGGCGGAGCTGGCCGCCGTGCTGGCCCGGGTGACCGACCCCAGCCTGCGGATGGTTCTGCCCACCGGCGGGGTTTCCTGATATTTACAGAAAAAGGGGTTTTCTATGAACCACCGCCTGCCGCCCTGCTGCTGGGCCTCACCCTGACCCTCAACTGCCTGCCCGCCCTGGCGGTCCAGACCCCCTTCAACGACGTGCCCGAGGGGGCCTGGTACGCCCCCGGCCTCAACAAGACCTGTGAGATCGGGCTCATGTCCAGCGTGGGCGGGGACCGCTTCGCCCCCGAGGTCACCCTGACCTACGGGGAGCTGTACGCCGTGTCGGCCCGGCTCCTCCGCTACTACCAGATTGGCTCCACCACCCTGCCCACCGCACCGGCGGGCTACCGGCAGGGAGAAAATATCCCGGCCTGGGTGCTGGACGCCCTGTGGTACCTGGAGCAGACCGGCGCGGCCGCCGGGGAGCTGGCCGAGCTGGGGACGGGGGAGCGCTGGGACCGCCCCGCCACCCGGGAAGATCTGGCCCAGTGCCTGTGGGGCAGCGTGGAGTCGGCCCAGGCCCTCTCCGCCGGGGCCTTCCTGGCCTACACCCCCAACCTGACCGAGAAAAACATCGTGGCCTATCTCCCCGACACCGGCGCCGAGAGCGTGCTCAGTCTGTGCCGGATGGGCGTGCTCACCGGCATGGACAGCCGGGGCACCTACGCCGGGGACCGGACCCTCACCCGGGCCGAGTTCGCCGCCGCCCTGGAGCGGCTGCTGGACCCCAACCTGCGGCTCTCCTTTACCCTGGAGACCCATCTGGAGTGGGAGGACTTCACCCTCACCCCCATCGCCCTGCCTGACGGCTACCGCATCATCTGGCCGTCCGACCCCGACCCCGCCTGCTACTTCTCCGACGGCATCTACCTCCACATGGACAACGGGGTGGACCTCACCGATGAGCGCAGCTGGACCGGCCACCGGGAGGGCATCCTGGACATGCGGGGCACCTGGGCCATGGAGCCGGTGTGGCACACCGTCAGCCAGGTGAAAAGCAACGGCATGGCCGACGTGGTCACCGCCTGGCCCGCCCTCATCGCCAAGCAGGTGCTGGTGAAGCAGGTCTCCTCCCCCGTGACCGACGGTGCCCTCACCGCCTACCAGGACGCCGCCACCGGGCTGTGGGGCTTCCAGGACGCCGGACAGACGGCGGTCATCCCCGCCCGCTACGCCGTGGGCAACACGGAGGCCCTGGACACCCCCTTCCCCTTCCAGTTCAAGAACGGTTACGCCGTGGTGGGGCCGTCCAGCCCGGCGGAGGCGTGCTGTACGGCCTCATCGACGAGGCAGGCAACGAGGTCCTGCCCTGCGCCTACGACAGCCTGGGCGTGGTCTGTGACGGCCTCATCTACTACCGCCAGGGCGGCACGGCGGGCTACTGGAATGTAGCCGCCAAAACCCCCGCCTTCACCTTCTCCTATACCGACAGCGCCCAGCGGGCCAACCCCTTCTCCGAGGGCCTGTGCTCCTTTGCCGTGGAGGACGGCGGCGTAGGCTACCTGGACAAGATGGGCGAGCTGGCCATCCCCGACCTCTTCGACTGGGCCGGGCCGGTGCTGGAGGGCAAGGCCCTGGTCATCCTGGGCGGACGCCCCTACCAGCTCACGCTGAAGACCTGATACCTGACTACGGAGGACCATTTTGAAGCACATCAAAGAAAAGACCGGCGGCTTTCTGGCCGAGTTCCGGAAATTCATCGCCCGGGGCAACGTGATGGACCTGGCCGTGGGCGTCATCATCGGCGGCGCCTTCAAGGGCATCACCGACTCCCTGGTGAGCGACATCCTCAACCCCATCCTGGGCATCTTCGCCGGCGGCAACGAGGCCCTCACCGGCCTGAGCATCGCCGTCCCCGGCGGCGGAGCCATCCAACTGGGCAGCTTCATCAACGCCGTGCTCAACTTCCTCATCATGGCCTTTGTCATCTTCTGCCTGGTCAAGGCCATGAACCGCCTTTACCGGAAGAAGGAGGAGGCACCGGCGGCGCCCCCCGCTCCCAGCAAGGAGGAGGTCCTGCTCACCGAAATCCGTGACCTGCTCAAGGCGCAGAAGGAGGAGAAGTGAGCATGGACGACCGCAAGGACCTGCCCCCGGAGGAGAGCCACAAGCCCTACGTCCCCGCCTCCCCCATCAAGCGGACCTGGGCCTGGGTGGCCATCGTGTACGTGGTCATCTGCCTGCTGCTCTTCACCTACTACCTGGCCACCGCCCGGGTGCTTATCGGCCTGGGGCCCCTGATGCTCTGCCCCGCCCTGGCGGGTCTGGCCGTCACCACGGTGCTCCGCTACCGCAGCGGCAGGGCACGGGGCGGACTGGCGGCCTGCATCGCCCTCACCGCCGCCTGCGTGGCGCTGCTGCTCATCAATCTGTATGTGGGGGTCCCCTCCCTGCTGCGGAACTTTGGAGGTTAACATGAAGGAACGGTTGGAACAGGGCCTGACCGCCCTGGGGATCACGCCCCCCGCCGGGGCGGTGGACCGGCTGGTGCGGTACGCCCAGCTGCTGCTGGAACAGAACAAGGTGATGAACCTCACCGCCATCACCGAGCCCGACCAGGTGGCTGACCTCCACTTTCTGGACTCCGCCGGGGTGGCCCTGTGCGCCGACCTGGCGGGTAAAAGGCTCATCGACGTGGGCACCGGCGCCGGCTTCCCCGGCATGGTGCTCAAGATCCTGGTGCCCGATCTGGAGCTCACATTGGTGGACAGCCTGGGCAAGCGGCTGGACTGGCTGAGCACGGTGTGCGCCGACCTGGGCCTCACCGGGGTGACCATCCGCCACGCCCGGGGGGAGGAGCTCTCCCTGGACCCCGCCTTCCGGGACGGGTTCGACTTCGCCACCGCCCGGGCGGTGGCCGACCTGCGGGTGCTGTGCGAGCTGTGCCTGCCCTACGTGAAGCCCGGCGGCCGCTTCCTGGCCATGAAGGCCGTGGACTGCGAGGAGGAGGTCTCCCAGGCCGGGCGGGCGGTGTCGGTGCTGGGCGGGCGGCTGCTGCCCGCCTTCCGCTACCACATCCCCGGCACCGACGTGGACCGCCGGGTGGTGCTGGTGGAGAAGGTCTCCCCCACCCCCAAGGGCTACCCCCGCCGCTGGGCCAAGATGCAAAAAGCTCCCCTCTGAGCATTTCCCGCCCTTCGCACCAAAATATTTTATGAATTTGTGCCAAATAGGCTTTGCACTCTGGCAAAAGCGATGATATAATGAGATGCGTGGGTCCAGGTTTTTGACCCAACGTCGTTTCCCCCGGCCGGGGGTAGGAGGTCTGCTATGGGAACCGTCATCGTGGTCACGTCCGGAAAGGGCGGCACCGGGAAGACCTCCCTCACCGGCGGCGTGGCCTCCTGTCTGGCCGCCCTGGGGCAGAAGGTGCTGTGCATCGATCTGGACATCGGCCTGCGGAACCTGGACATCTCCCTGGGCATGACCGACCGGGCCCTCATGGACTTCACCGACGTGGTGGAGGGCCGCTGCTCCCTGGAGCGGGCCGCCGTGGAGCACCCGGTGATCCGGGGCCTCTATCTGCTCACGGCCCCGGTCCGTCCCACCCCCTCCTCCATGGACGAGGAGAAAATGAAGGCCATGCTGGGGACGGCACGGAAACAATTCGACTATATTCTCATCGACTCCCCCGCCGGACTGGGCAGCGGCTTTCGTCTGGCGGTGTGCGGCGCCGACCGGGCGGTGGTGGTCTCCACCAACGACTCCTCCGCCCTGCGGGACGCCCAGCGCACCGTGGTGGAGCTGGGACGGCGGCTGGACACCATCCACCTGGTGATGAACCGCATCCAGCCCAAGCTGCTCCGCCGCCTGCGCACCACCATCGACGACGCCATGGACGCCGCCGGTCTCCCCCTGCTGGGGGTGGTGCCCGAGGACAGCCAGGTCATGCTGGCCGCCAACACCGGGGAGCCGCTCATTCTGTTCAGCCGCAAGGGGGCCGCCCTGGCCTATCTGAACATCGCCAAACGCCTGATGGGGCAGAGGGTGCCCCTCATGAAGATTCGCTGAAGCGCTCTGACGCTTTTAAAAATGTTTTTGAGGAAAGAGAGGACTGAGTAAGAGATGAACATCGCACTGATGAGTCACGACAGGAGAAAGGAATTGATGGTGCAGTTCTGCATTGCTTACTGCGGCATCCTCTCCAAGCACACCGTCTGTGCCACCAACACCACGGGCAAGATGGTGGCCGAGGCCACCGGCCTGCCGGTGAACCTCTTCCTGTCCCACGAGCACGGCGGCAGCCAGCAGATCGGCGCCCGCATCGCCTACAACGAGATCGACATGGTCCTCTTCTTTAATGACCCCCAGACCCACGATCTGGACACCGATGTGGACTATATCACCCGCCTGTGCGACCAGTACAACATCCCTTACGCCACCAATGTGGGCACCGCCGAGATGCTCATTCACGGCCTGGAGCGGGGCGATCTGGACTGGCGCGACATCGTCAGCCCCAAGACGGCCCCCTTCACGGTCTGATTCTTCCCAATATCAGTGCGCCCGCCTTTGCAAAAAGGCGGGCGTTTTCCACATCAGGAGGTGTTTTTGTGGATAAAAAGACCGGACACATTCTCTCCGCTGTCGTCGCCATCGCCGTTGTGGGCGGGCTTTTCTGGCAGAACGCCGCCCTTCAGGACAAGGTGGACCAGCTCTCCCAGCAGGTGACCACCCTGAGCAATCAGCTGGTGGATACCAGATACAACCTCTCCGACGAGATCGGCGCTCTCCGGCGGGATCTGGAGGACGAGACCAGCCTCTTTTCCACTGTGGAGACTGAACTTGGGTACGAAAACGGGGCCCTGACCCTGGCCGTGGCGGTGGTGCCCAAGGAGCTGAGCGCTGGGGAGACGGCCCAGGTGGCTCTGAGCACGGGCGAGACCGCCGTCCTTACCGACGACGGCGCGGGACGGCTCAGCGGTACCCTCACCTGCCCCCTGCGGGAGTCCCTGGAGCCGGTGGTGAGCCTCACCGCCGGGGACCGGACCCGCCAGGAAATTCTCCCCACCCTGTGGACAAATGAGCTCTTTACCATCAAGGGGGAGAGCAACTGGATCGGCGAGGAGAAAGGGGCGGAGTACCTCCTGTCCATTGCCCTCTACAGCCCGGAAAACAGCGCCCTGGAGGTGGAACGCGTGACCGTGGAGGTCCGCTCGGCCATCCTGGAGGTGGTGGAAGGCTCTCTGATGGGCACCGTGGAGGCCGTCCGGCAGGCCGACGGCAGCTGGCAGGCCGATCTGAGCCAGTATCTGGACGATGAGGGCGAATACGACTACGGCTTCTGGCTCTCCGCCACCACCAAGGAGGGCCTCCCCCTGCACAGCGATAATAGCGTGGCCAGCTGCGGGCAGAATGAGGACGGGACCAATGGCAGCCAGGGCAGCGGCAGCTTTGCCCTCTTTGCCGACTTCGGCGAGGCGTGAGGACGACCCTCTTCCCTGTCTCCGACTCCTTTCAGAGTCGGAGATTTTTTACATTATTTAAAATATATAGAACTATTTTTATTATCGGTAAATTTACTTTAAAAGTGCTTGCACTTTTTCCCACAGGTTACTACAATAGACCAATAGCGGATGGCAATCGCCCATTTGTTACTTTTTGCACATTTCCAGCGAAAATACATTTTTTTACAAAGAGGAGTGAAGCCTGCATGATGCGTGTTCGCGTAGACCAAAAGACCTTCATGGCCTTTATCATCCCCTTTCTTACTACCATCGCCGCAGCCGGGCTGCTGATGCTGACCGTAAACGGTTCCCCCGACCCCGACAACAGCGTCCTGGTGGACGTTTTGCTAAACCTCTGGATGGTCACGCTCTATGCCTGGCTCCCCATCTTTATCATACTGAGCATTGCCTTTGTGTACATAGGCTGGTATCCCCCCACCTTTTTCAAAAAAACGGACCCCTTCCTCTGCCGGAGTGACCGGGAGAAGTGGGCCGCCGCCGCGGGCTACCAGCCCCTGCTGGAGCTCCACTCCAGCCTGCCCGACACAGTGGAGGGCACCGACCTGGTGGGCGGCGGCCGCCCCGCGCCCAAGCGCCGGAAGGCCTATCGGAACTTTCTGGCCAAGCGCTTCCATATCACCGGCCGGGAGAGCGGTCTGGCCGTGCTGGAGCATCTGGCGGCCTCCCGTCAGGCCCGGGACCTGTGCTGGGGCGTCCTCATCGCCGGGATGCTCTTCGTGTGCCGCTGGCTCAAGCGGGACGAACTCAACGACTGGTACGGCAAGTTTATGCCGGCCATTCAGGATCAGTTCCACTCCTGGACGGAGCTCAACCTGCGCTTCCAGGAGGAGGAGTCCGCCGCCGGCATGGACGACAAGAGCGTCAAGATCCTCCGGAACGCGGTGGAGCGGGAAAAGAATGGGCTCTATCAGGTCCGTTTCCTCTAAAATTCCCTTTCTGACCGTAAAAACCGGGGAAAACGGTTGACTTTTTCCCCATCGTGGGATACTATTGTTACGCTCACCGCCACGACGGGTCATGAGTAACCCCCAGCACCGCCGGACAGAGAGGGACGCCTTTGGCTGCAAGCGTTCCACGGCAAGGAGAGGGCGAAGACAGTCCCACCAGCGGGCCCGGAGACGGGCGCGGTCCCCTTCCCGCAACAGAAGGCAAAAGGACGGTCTGTTTCCACAGGCCGTTGAAAATGGGTGGCACCACGAAAGCAGGCGCTTTCGTCCCATTGAGGGACGAGAGCGCCTTTTTTGTTTTTGGCACCAAAAGCGTCCTTCCGACCCAAAGAGAAAAGGAGTGTTATGATGGACCGTATCAAACCCCGCACCCTCTCCGGTTTTATGGAATTATTGCCCCGGGACCAGGTGGTCTTTGACCGGATGGTGGCCATCCTGCGGGAGAGCTACAGCCTGTACGGCTTTACCCCCCTGGACACCCCCGCCATCGAAGCCAGTGAGGTCCTCCTGGCCAAGGGCGGCGGCGAGACCGAAAAGCAGATCTACCGCTTCACCAAGGGGGACACCGACCTGTCCCTGCGCTTTGACCTGACCGTACCCCTGGCCAAGTACGTGGCCCTCCACTACAACGAGCTCTCCTTCCCCTTCCGCCGGTTCCAGATCGGCAAGGTCTACCGGGGGGAGCGGGCCCAGCGGGGCCGGTTCCGGGAGTTCTACCAGGCCGATATCGACGTCATCGGCGACGGCAAGCTGGATATCGCCAACGAGGCCGAGGTGCCCGCCATCATCTATAAGACCTTCACCGCCCTGGGTCTGAAGCGCTTCAAGATCCGGGTCAACAACCGGAAGGTCCTCAACGGTCTCTTTGACCTGCTGGGCCTGAAGGAGCAGGCGGGCGACGTCATGCGCACCATCGACAAGCTGGAGAAGATCGGCCCCGAGAAGGTGAAGGCCATCCTCACCGACGACTTTGCCGTCCCCGCCGCCACCGCCGACCAGCTCCTGGAGCTCCTCTCCACCGACGACCCCATGGCCGCCCTGGAGGGCTTCAAGGGGAAGAACAATCTGCTGGACCTGGGCATCGACGAGCTCTCCACCGTGGTCAAGTACATGGCCGCCTTCGGCGTTCCCGCCGACCACTTTATGGTGGACCTCACCATCGCCCGGGGCCTGGACTACTACACCGGCACCGTCTACGAGACCGTCATGCTGGACCACCCGGAGATCGGTTCCATCTGCTCCGGCGGCCGGTATGATAACCTGGCGGAATATTACACCGAAAAACAACTCCCCGGAGTGGGTATTTCCATCGGTCTCACCCGTCTGTTCTTCGTTTTGCAGGACCAGGGCTACCTGAACCCGGAGGTCCTCACCGCCCCCGCCGACCTGCTGGTGCTGCCCATGACGGGCGACCTTACCGCCGCCATCTCCTTCGCCACCGCCTGCCGCGCTGCCGGCATCCGCACCCAGCTCTACACCGAGGCCAAGAAGTTCAAGGCCAAGATGAACTATGCCGACAAGACCGGCATCCCCTTCGCCGCCTTCCTGGGCGAGGACGAGATCAATGCCGGCACCGTCACCGTGAAGGATCTGCTGCTGCCCGACCTCTCCACCCCCGAGGAGGCGGAGGAGCAGAAGGCCGCCGGTCTCTTCAAGCAGGTGACCCTCCCCACCGCCGAGGCCGTGAACTATGTGAAGGCTCACCTGGACGCCCGGCCCAACAGCCAGCCCATCCTGGATGCTCCCGCCCTGGCGGAGAAGTACCACCTGGAGCAGCCGGGAACGAGTTCTGCCGGGAACAAGGAGCTCCTTAAACAGCGCACAGAATAAATTCTCTATTTTGTTCGTCTGCCTTCACGAGATGCGACCATTCGGCCTCCCCTCATCCGTCATGGCCAACGGCCATGACACCTTCCCCCCTGAGGGGGGAAGGTGTTACAGATGACACTTTCTCAGACCTTTCCCCTTGCAGGGGGAAGGTGGACCGCAGGGCCGGAGGATGGTTCGCTTCGTAGGGGGGTGCGCATCTGGGAAGCCCCACGCCGCAGCAACGGGAATACCGGACAGCGCCACCACGCCCCGACACCCACCCACGCAGGCGGCGAAAAAATGTGGGATAGGACCACAGCCTTTCCCTGTTCCACCGGCGGAGTCTACCGTAGACGGGGCTGGTGCTCTACGGGGGCGTAAAGACGGGCCGCCGGATTCCTATTTGGGACCACTCAACCCGCACGGGAGCCCCTTTTTCTTTGGATTCCAAAAACCGTTCTTTTTCCAGCAGGGAAAAAGAAACGGGTTTTGAGCCGTCTCTCCCGTCCTTTTACATCACAGGATGGCAATGGCCATAGACGTGGTTTGGCGCACAATCAGGGGCCCCGGGAAAGCGCGCAGCGCTTTTCTGAGGAGAGGAGGGGCAAGGGAGCGAAGCGAGACCTGGCCGTCAGGCCGGGGTGAGCGGTGCGGACTTTGCCCCGACGACGTCGCTCCCCACACAAAGGCAGTCCCGAATCCCATGGCAAACCACCCCATATACCCCATTTTTAAATCCCATTAGGATAAATCAATATCAATATTACAAACTGGAGTTGATTTTTCATGATGCAGTCCCGCACCCACACCTGTGGGGAGCTCCGGATGGAGCACGTGGGCCAGACCGTCACCCTGGCCGGTTTTTTGGAGAACGTCCGTGAGGTGGGCCAGAATCTGGCCTTTGCCGTCCTCCGTGACTTCTACGGCACCACCCAGGTGGTCATCGAGACCGAGGCCATGATGGCCATGATTAAACCCCTCAACAAGGAGTCCACCATCCAGGTCACCGGCGTGGTCCGGGAGCGTGACTCCAAGAACCCCAAGTTGCCCACCGGCGACATCGAGGTGGTGCCCAGCGAGATCAAGGTGCTGGGCCGCTGCCGCCACAACGAGCTCCCCTTCCCCATCAACCGCAGCCGGGAGGCCGACGAGTCCGCCCGCCTGAAGTACCGCTA
>NZ_CALXEE010000046.1 GCF_944387245.1 uncultured Intestinimonas sp.
GACTCGAAATCAGTTTGCGAGCAATCGCACGAGGGTTCGAATCCCTCCCGCTGCGCCAAGTCGCCGCGGACGTTATATCGTTCGCGGCGACTTTTTTATCAAAGCCACCTCCCACACGTTCCGCCGCCGGATCTCCGAAAGCAAACCGTATTTCTCCATGATACGCAGGATAGTCTTGGGATTGCGGTGAATGCCTCGCTTCTTCAGCTCCAGCCACATCCTGCGGTAGCCATACGTACGAAAGCTGCGCTCTCGCTGTTCCACGATGATTTCTGCAAGGGCCGCGTCTTTCTCCGGCCTGTCCAGACGATGGACGAAATCATAGTATCCGCTTCTGGATACCTGAAAAAAGCAACACATAACGGATACCGGATATTCATTTCTGTGCCGGTAGATTACGGCATATTTTGCCCTTGGCCTCACTTCCTTCCTGTGGAGCGTAGAAAATCCCGCAATAGCTCGTTTTCCAACTTTAGCCGTTTGTTCTCATACTTGTACTCCGCCAGTATTTTTGCAGGTTTACGCCCTCGTGCCTTCGGAAGGACAGGTTCCTTTAGCCCGCACTGAATAGCCCACCGACTGATTTCATACTCCCGGCTCAGCGCACATTGGCTTTCTCCTGCGCGGATTCGTGACACCACTTCTTCCCGTATCCCGACTGGATACTTTTTCATTCCTTTTTTCCCGGACATGGTAAGGCCCCCTAATGTAGTTTTATTTTCCTACATTAGGGGGCCTTTTGTCTATTGTCCGCTTTTACTGGACCGGTTCAAGTCGCTTCTGGAGACTTTTCTGTTCTATTCCTCCTCTGTGTCAGGGAAGCCGGGGAGAATGCTCAAATTGTCCTCCGGGGCGTTCACATACATGTCCTCACAGGTCTGCTAGGCGGCGATCAAAAGCTCGATGGCCTGCTCGGTAGCCCGGAACAATGTCAGATGCATCTCTTTATAATCGGGCATCCAATCACCTCATAGCCATTTTAACCTAAAACAGGTTAAAAATAAATAACCTGTTTTAGGTTATGCCATACTCTGTTCGAGGTGAATACCATGAACAGATTGCGGGATTTACGTGAAGATGCGGACTTGAACCAGACACAGGTAGCCCAATTTCTTGGCATGTCCCAAACAGGATATTCAAAGTATGAAACCGGGGAAAATGATATTCCCACTCAGGTTTTGATCAAGCTGGCTGCATTTTATAAAACCAGTACCGACTATATTCTGGGTGTCAGTGATCGGAGAGAACCTATCTGATAATGGCGGCGTGGAAGCTTGGCTCCACGCTGCTGTTTTTTCCTCTTCAGTTGGTGGAGAAATAAAACATGCTGCTTTGTTGGAATAACAACATACATTGCCGGGGAAGAATTGTATACTGCCCGAGTAGGATAAACAACGCGCCGGGGCAGCCCGGCCGCAGATACGACCAGGAGGACAGCACAAATGGAACACAATATGTTTTGCTATCAGTGTCAGGAGACCGCCGGCTGCACCGGCTGCACCAGAGTGGGTGTGTGTGGAAAGACCCCCGATGTGGCGGCCATGCAGGATCTGCTGGTCTATGTGACCAAGGGGCTCTCCGCAGTGACCACTGCCCTGCGGGCCCAGGGCGAGGAGATTCCGGCGGAGGTGAACCACCTCATCACCCTGAACCTCTTCACCACCATTACCAACGCCAACTTTGACAAGGAGGCCATTGAGGCCCGGATCACCGCCACCCTGGAGGTGAAGCGGGAGCTGCTGCCCAAGGTGCAGGAGCAGGAGCGCCTGCCCCAGGCCGCCCTTTGGGACGAGGCCGACGGCTGGGCGGAGAAGGCCGCTCAGGTGGGTGTCCTCTCCACTGAGAACGAGGACATCCGCTCTCTCCGGGAGCTCATCACCTATGGCCTGAAGGGCCTGTCCGCCTACTCCAAGCACGCCAACGCCCTGCTGCGGGACGACGGCGAGGTGGACGCCTTCCTGCAAAAGGCTCTGGCCGCCACCCTGGACGACAGCCTCACCGCCGACGACCTGGTGGCCCTCACCCTGGAGACGGGCAGCTACGGCGTGAAGGGCATGGCTCTGCTGGACGCGGCCAACACCGGGGCCTACGGCAATCCGGAGGTCACCAAGGTGAACATCGGCGTGGGCAAGAACCCCGGCATTCTGGTGTCGGGCCACGACCTGCGGGATTTGGAGATGCTGCTGGAGCAGACCCAGGGCACGGGGGTGGACGTGTACACCCACTCCGAGATGCTCCCCGCCCACTACTACCCCGCCTTCAAGAAGTACCCCAACTTTGTGGGCAACTACGGCAACGCCTGGTGGAAGCAGAAGGAGGAGTTTGAGTCCTTCCACGGCCCCATTCTCATGACCACAAACTGCATCGTGCCCCCCAAGGACAGCTACAAGGACCGGCTCTACACCACCGGCGCGGCGGGCTACCCCGGCTGCAAGCACATTCCCGGTGGCATCGGGGAGAAGAAGGACTTCTCCGCCCTCATTGAGCACGCCAAGAAGTGCGCCCCGCCCCAGGAGCTGGAGCAGGGGGAGATTGTGGGCGGCTTCGCCCACGCCCAGGTGCTGGCCCTGGCCGACCAGGTGGTGGACGCGGTGAAGAGCGGCGCCATCAAGAAGTTCGTGGTCATGGCCGGCTGCGACGGCCGCGCCAAGAGCCGGGAGTACTACACCGAGTTTGCCAAGGCTCTGCCCAAGGACGCCGTGATCCTCACCGCCGGCTGCGCCAAGTACAAGTACAACAAGCTGCCCCTGGGCGACATCAACGGCATCCCCCGTGTGCTGGACGCCGGCCAGTGCAACGACTCCTACTCTCTGGCCGTCATCGCCCTGAAGCTCAAAGAGGTCTTTGGGCTGGAGGACATCAACGACCTGCCCATCATCTACAACATCGCCTGGTATGAGCAGAAGGCGGTCATCGTGCTGCTGGCCCTGCTGTACCTGGGTGTGAAGAACATCCACCTGGGGCCCACCCTTCCCGCCTTCCTCAGCCCCAACGTGGCCAAGGTGCTGGTGGAGAACTTCGGTATCGCCGGAATCGGAACCGTGGAGGACGACCTGAAGCTGTTCTTCGGGGAGAACGCCTGAACCCACCTGGCGCTGTGCTGTTTCCAAGAAAAAAGACCGCCCATCGGGCGGTCTTTTTTCTGCCTTTTCAGTGCTGGGGACGGTAGAGCCGGCAGGGCCGGCCGCCGGTGTCGTAATTCACGGTGCTGCTGGCCTCGCCACGCTCCACCAGGTAGTTGACATATCGGCGTACCGTGACCACTGACAGACTGGTCTGCCGGGCGATGGTCTCGCTGGGCAGACCCTGGGGCGGTGCGTCCCGAAGACACTGACGGATCAGTTCCAGCGTGCTCTCCTGAAGGCCTTTGGGGGCGCTGTGGGTGGCCTGACCAGCGGGGGAGAAGAGCTTATCCAGGGCACCCTGGGTGACCTCGCCCCCCGCCACGGCCTCCCGGTGGCGGCAAAAGGTGTCCAGTGCCTGCTGGAAGCGCTCGCAGGTGAAGGGCTTGACCAGATAGTCCACCACCCCCAGCTTCAGCAGATGGTCCACCGTGGCCGTGTCATTGGCGGCGGTGACCATGATGGCGTCCACCGGAATGTCCCGGCGGCGCAGGGTCTGGAGAAGCTCCAGGCCGGTGAGGAGGGGCATGTAGACGTCCAGCACCACCAGGTCGGTGGGGTTCTGGGCCAGCCAGTCCAGGGCGGCCTGGCCGTCCTGGAAGGTTTGGACCACCCGGAACCGGGTATCCTTTTCGGTAAAGGTGCGGTCCAGGAGGGACACCATGGGGTCGTCCTCCACGATCACGACACGATACAACATCCGTTCACTCCTTGTTCTCTGGCGGGTATTCCTAACAGAAGCTGAGGAAGAACGACGTACCCACGCCGTTCTCCGACTCCACCCGGATCTCTCCGTGATAGGCCTCCACCACCTCCTGGACCAGGGACAGGCCGGTGCCCCGGCCCTTGCCCTTGGAGGTGGCACCCCGCTGGAACATGGTATTACGCAGGGCCGGAGGGACGCCGGGACCGGTGTCCTCCACGCACAGGAGGAGACTTTCCTCGCTCTCCCGGATGCTCACCGAGATCTCCTTGGTGCTGCTCCGGGACTGGTTGAGGACCTCAATGGCGTTTTCGATGAGATTGCCCAGAATGGTCACGTAGGCGTCCGGCGGCAGCCAGGGGCTGTCCTCGCTGAGGGCGCTCTCCCGGTCCAGCACCAGCCGGATGCCCAGCTCGTTGGCCCGGCTGGTCTTGCCCACCAGCAGGGCGGCCACCGAGGGCTGGTGGATCTGGCTCGTGATGCGGCCCACCGCCTCCCGGTGGGTCTGGGAGATGTCCATGATGTACTGCTGGGCCTTTTCCGGCTCACCGATCTGGAGCAGGCCCAGGATTACGTGAAGCTTGTTGAGAAATTCGTGGGTGTAGGCCCGCATGGCCTCCACCATGTGGCGCACGCCGGTGAGGTCGTCGGCCATGCGGGTGAGCTCGGTGCGGTTGCGGAAGATGCTCACCGCTCCAGCCAGACGGCCGTCTTCATAGAGGGGGAGGCGGTCGGCCAGCACCCGGATGGCCTTGAGGGAACTCATACTCACGTTGTACTCCGGCTGGCCGGTCCGCAGGATGCGGTCCAGGGTGGAGCGGGGATAGACCTCGTGGAGAGGGCGGCCCAGGACGGCAGTGCGGTCCAGGGAGAGCATCTCCGCCGCCGAATCGTTGAGGAAGATGACCGTCTGGTCGCCGTCGATGGCCAGGATGCCCTCCTCCAGGGCATCCAGAATGTCCTCACGATGGAGAAACTGGCGGGCAAAGGCGTCGGGCTCATAGCCCAGCAGGGACTCCTTGATGCGCCGGGAGAGGCGCTGGGCCAGCAGGGAGCCCAGCACGGCCGCCACCACGCCCACGGCGATGAGGCGCAGTGCGGTGCGCAGGGCCACCACCGCCATGCTGCGGAAGTAGACCCCCACGATGACGAAGCCGATCACATTGCCCGCTTCGTCCCGAATGGGGGCATAGGCCGAGTGGTCAGAGCCCATGGGGCCCGTCTCGTTGGAGGTGTAGGGGGCGGCGCCGGCCAGAGCCTCCGCCTGAGCCGTGCCGGAATAGGCGGTGCCGATGAGGCTCCGGTCGGGTACATAGAACAGGGTAGAGCTGGTGTCTCCCACCAGGATCAGGTCGATGTCCGAGGTTCGGAGGATGGTGTCATCCAGGTAGTCGGCCAGCTCATCGATGGACAGCTCGCCACGGAGGGCCTCCCGGATCATGGGCACCTGGGAGAGAATGGAGGCCGAGTTGAGCAGGTTGTTGTCCAGAGCGGTCTGCTCGCTGCGCAGGGAGAAGAAGAGGGTGCCCGCCAGGGAGAGGGCGATGGATACCACCACAATCACGAAGCTCAGATGGACCAGTTGGGCGCGGATGGACGGCTTTGCCTGTGTGTGCATTGGTTCCGCCTCCTTTTCTATCAGTATAGGAAAAATCCACGGCCCTGTCAAACCTGGCCGCCCGGAGGCGCCGCCTGTTTTCAATACTTTTTTTACTTTCGAAAGGGTTACAAAAAAACGGGAAAAGGAGTATGATGGCCCACGCGAAAACGAGGTGATGTGTTTGGATGCATTCAAGGAAACCCTGTTGGAGGAGCTGGGAACGCGCACCGTGTTCACCATTCCGCTGCTGGGGGGGATTCCGGTGGCGGAGTCGGTGGTGGTGTCATGGATCATCATGGCGGCGCTGATGATCGCCACGCTGCTCCTGACCCGGCGGCTCAGCGTGCGAAGTCCCGGCAAGGTGCAGGTCGCGCTGGAGAGCGCCGTGGAGTTCCTCAACGGCTTTGTCAAGACCAACATCGGCAGGCACTGGCGGCCCTTCGCCCCCTACCTGGGGACGGTGGCGCTGTATATCGCCCTGTCCAATCTCATCGGCATCTTCGGACTGACGCCCCCCACAAAGGACATCAACGTGACCGCCGCGCTGGCTCTCATGAGTATGGTGCTCATCTACGGCGCCCAGTTCCGGTACAACGGCCTGCTGGGAGGACTCAAAAAGTTCGCCGAGCCCATGCCCCTGCTGCTGCCCATCAACCTGATGGAGGTGGTTATCCGGCCCCTGGCCCTGTGTATGCGGCTCTTCGGCAACATCCTGGGCGCCTTTATCATCATGGAGATGCTCAAGTTCGTGGCGCCGGTGGTCCTGCCCGCCATTTTCAGTATCTACTTCGATCTCTTTGACGGAGTGATCCAGACCGTCGTCTTTGTGTTCCTCACCACCCTGTTTACCGGCGAGGGCATTAAAGAGGAAGAATAAGACCGGAAATCAGACGAATATCGATCAACAGGAGGAAATCATCATGTCTATTGGTATCATTGCTGCCGCCATCGCAGTTTTCACCGGCATCGGCGCCGGTATCGGCATCGGCTTCGCCACCGGCAAGGCCAGTGAGGCCATCGCCCGCCAGCCCGAGGCCTCCGGCAAGATCAACAGCGCCCTGCTGCTGGGCTGCGCCCTGGCGGAAGGTACCGCCATCTTCGGCTTCATCACCGCCCTGCTCATCATCTTCGTGGGTTAAGGGGGCGCCCCCGATGCTGGAGTTCCATCTTTCCAACATTCTGTTCACCATCATCAATCTGCTGGTCCTGCACGCCTTCCTGCGCAAGTTCCTCTTCGGGCGGGTCAATGCCGTGCTGGAGGCACGGGCTGCCCTGGTAAAGGAGCAGATCTCCTCCGCCGAGGAGAGCAACCGTCAGGCCGGAGAGCTGAGGACCCAGTACGAGACCAAGCTCACCGACGCCCACCAGGAGGCCGCCAAGCTGATGGCCGACGCCCAGAACCGGGCCCAGCGGGCCTACGAGGGCAAGCTGGCCCAGGCCGAAGCTGATGCCAGACAGCTGCGCAGCCAGGCGGAGACCCAGATCGCCGCCGAGCGGATGGCCATGCTGCGGGACGCCCGGAACGAGGTGGCCTCCCTGGCCCTGCTGGCCGCCGCCAAGGTGGCGGAGAAGGCCATGGCTGACGCGGGCGACCAGGCCATGGTGGACGAATTTCTCACGGAAGTGGGTGAGCAGACATGAGCGAGCTCGCCCGCCGTTACGCGGAGGCTCTCTACGAGGTGGCCCCTGATGAGGAGACCCTGCGTGCCACCGCCCAGGCCCTGATGGCGGACGGGACGCTGTGGGAATGTCTGTGTTCCCCCGCTGTGCAGCCCTGGGAGAAGGCCGGGGTGCTGTCCCGGCTGCCGGTTCTGGATGGCCGCGGCCTGCTGCTGAATTTTTATCGCCTGCTGGCGGAGAAGGGGCGCATGGCCCTGCTGCCCGACATCCTGGAGGCTTTCCGGGACCGGGCCCTGGCCCAGCGCGGGGCGGTCCGCTGCCGCCTGACCTGCGTCCGCCGGCCGGGAGAGGCGGAGCTGGAAAAGCTCAAAAAAGCGCTGTGCAAGCTCCACAAGAAGAAGGACATCGTCTTTGATATCCAGATGGACTCGTCCCTGGTGGGCGGCTTTACCCTGGAGCTGGAGGGCGTGACCTATGACAAGAGCGTCCGCGGGGCGCTCTCCGGCCTGAAACGGCAACTGGAAGAGAGGCGAATGGCATGAATACCAAACCGGAAGAGATCGTCTCCATCCTGCGGGAGGAGATTCAAGGATATGACGCCCGGGTCCGCCGGGATGAGACCGGCACCGTGCTGGAGGTGGGCGACGGCATCGCCACCGTATACGGCCTGGACAAGGCGGTGTACGGCGAGCTGGTGGAGCTGGACACCGGCGTCAAGGGCATGGTGATGAACCTGGCCCGGGACAGCGTGGGCGTGGTGCTGCTGGGCAGCGACGCCGGCGTGAAGGAGGGCACCGTGGTCAAGCGCACCGGTCGGGCCGCCGACGTCCCCGTGGGGGACGGCCTTATCGGCCGGGTGGTGGATGTGCTGGGGCGTCCCATCGACGGCCTGGGCCCCATCGAGACCACTGAGACCCGCCCCATTGAGCACGAGGCCAGCGGCGTGGTCAGCCGTGAGCCGGTGAACGTGCCCCTCCAGACCGGCATCCTGGCCATCGACGCCATGGTGCCCATCGGCCGGGGCCAGCGTGAGCTCATCATCGGCGACCGCCAGACCGGCAAGACGGCCATCGCCGTGGACGCCATCCTGAACCAGAAGGGCCAGGACGTCATCTGCATCTATGTGGCCATCGGCCAGAAGGCCTCCACCGTGGCCCGCATCCAGGACACCCTGAAGAAGCACGGGGCCATGGACTACTCCATCATCGTCTCTGCCACCGCCAGCGACTCCGCCCCTCTCCAGTACGTGGCGCCCTACTCCGGCGCCGCCATGGGCGAGTACTTCATGAGCAAGGGCAAGGACGTGCTCATCGTCTACGACGACCTCTCCAAGCACGCTGTGGCCTACCGGACCCTGTCTCTACTCCTCAAGCGGTCCCCCGGCCGTGAGGCCTACCCCGGCGACGTGTTCTACCTCCACTCCCGCCTGCTGGAGCGGGCCTGCCGCCTGACCAAGGAGTACGGCGGCGGCTCTATGACCGCCCTGCCCATCATTGAGACCCAGGCCGGCGACGTGTCCGCCTACATCCCCACCAACGTCATCTCTATCACCGACGGCCAGATCTATCTGGAAAACGACCTCTTCTTCGCCGGCCAGCGGCCCGCCGTCAACGTGGGCCTCTCCGTGTCCCGTGTGGGCGGCTCCGCCCAGACCCGGGCCATCAAAAAGACCGCCGGCACCCTGCGTATCGACCTGGCCCGGTTCCGGGAGCTGGAGGTGTTCACCCAGTTCGCCTCCGACCTGGACAGCGCCACCCAGCAGACTCTGGACCATGGCCGCCGTCTGCTGGAGCTGCTCAAGCAGCCCCTCTACCACCCCATGCCGGTGAGCCGTCAGGCCATCATCCTCTATGTGGCCACCAACGGCCTGGTGGACGATGTACCCCTGGACAAGGTGCGCTCCTTCGTCCTGGACTTCGCCCAGGAGATGGAGAACGAGCACGCCGATGTGGTGGAGACGATCCAGTCCACCGGCAATCTGAGCGGTCCCGCCATTGAGACCATCCGCTCTGTGCTGGAGGACGCCAAGAAGCGGGTGAGCGCCACATGGCAAGCATAAAAGAGATCCGGACCCACATCAAGAGCGTGGAGCAGACCTTAAAGATCACCAACGCCATGTATCTTATCTCCTCCTCCAACCTGCGCAAGGCCCGGAAGCAGCTCAATGATGTGGAACCCTACTTTCAGAAGATCGAGTCCACCCTCTCCGACATCCTTCATCACTCCGAGGAGATCAACCACCGCTTTTTCGACAAGCGGCCGGAGATCCCGCCGGAGAAGCGGAAGGTGGGCTATATCGTGGTGGCCGGCGACAAGGGCCTGGCCGGCGCTTACAACCACAACATCCTGAAGCTGGCGGAGGAGAAGATGGCGGGCTGCGCCAATCCCAGCCTCTTTGTGGTGGGGCAGGCGGGCCGTTCCTACTCCCAGGAGCACGGCATCCCCATCGATGTGGAGTTCCTCTACACCGCCCAGGACCCCAACGTGGGCCGGGCCCGGGATATCGCCGAGCTGATGATGGACCTCTATCTGGAGGGACAGCTGGACGAGGTATACATCCTCTTTACCAAGATGATCAACACCTTCCGCATGGAGCCCACCGTCCACCGGCTGCTGCCCCTGGAGCGGGACTCCTTCCCCGTCTATGAGAAGAACCGTGACTGCTACAACCGGGATGTGGTCTACATCCCCTCGGTGAAGGCGGTCATGGACCGCTTGGTCCCCGGCTATATCAAGGGGGACATTTTCGGCGCCCTGGTGGAGTCCTACTGCTCGGAGCAGAACGCCCGAATGACCGCCATGAAGTCCTCCAGCGACAACGCCCGGGCCATGCTGCAAAACCTGAACCTCTCCTACAACCGGGCCCGTCAGGCCGCCATCACCCAGGAGATCACCGAGGTGGTGGGCGGCGCCCAGGCGGCTCTATAGCCGTCCAGGGGGATAAAATCCCTCCTGGATACGGCGGCAGTTCCAGAAGAAACTGCCGCCGATACCTCCCTCACCCGCGCACGGCGCGGGTGGTTGCGGCCGCCGCGGCCACAAGTTGAGGTGTGCTGCGCAGGCGCATGTCCTGCTCCGCACGGATTACGTTTTTTCCAATGCTGAACGCCCGAAAGGGGATTACCATATGAGTCAAAACAAAGGGACAATCGTACAGGTCATGGGCCCTGTGGTGGACGTGGCCTTTACCAGCGGCGTCCTGCCCGAGATCAAGGAGGCCCTGGAGGTGGAGCTGGACGGCAAGCGCCAGGTCATGGAGGTGGCCCAGCACACCGGCGGCGACACCGTCCGCTGCATCATGCTCTCCCCCAGTGAGGGCCTGGGCCGGGGCATGGAGGTCACTGCCACCGGCGCCCCCATCTCCGTGCCCGTGGGCGAGGGCGTGCTGGGGCGTATGTTCAACGTCCTGGGCGACGCCATCGACGAGAAGGGACCGGTAAAGACCAAGGAGACCTGGTCCATCCACCGCCAGCCCCCCGCCTTTGAGAACCAGCGCCCCGTGGTGGACATCTTCGAGACCGGCATCAAGGTCATCGACCTGCTGGCCCCCTACGCCAAGGGCGGCAAGATCGGCCTCTTCGGCGGCGCCGGCGTGGGCAAGACGGTGCTCATCCAGGAGCTCATCCACAACATCGCCACCGAGCACGGCGGCTACTCCATCTTCACCGGCGTGGGCGAGCGGACCCGTGAGGGCAACGACCTGTGGCGGGAGATGACCGAGTCCGGCGTCATTGAGAAGACCGCCCTGGTCTTCGGCCAGATGAACGAGCCCCCGGGAGCCCGTATGCGGGTGGCACTCACCGGCCTCACCATGGCCGAGTACTTCCGGGATCAGGAGAAGCAGGACGTGCTGCTCTTCATCGACAACATCTTCCGCTATGTCCAGGCCGGTTCCGAGGTCTCCGCCCTCATGGGCCGGATGCCCTCCGCCGTGGGCTACCAGCCCACCCTGGCCAACGAGATGGGCGCCCTCCAGGAGCGCATCACCTCCACCAAGGACGGGTCCATCACCTCGGTGCAGGCGGTGTACGTCCCCGCCGATGACCTCACCGACCCTGCCCCCGCCACCACCTTCGCCCACCTGGACGCCACCACCGTCCTCTCACGTAAGATTGTAGAGCAGGGCATCTACCCCGCCGTGGACCCCCTGGAGTCCACCTCCCGCATCCTGGAGCCCGACGTGGTGGGTGAGCGGCACTACAAGATCGCCCGTGGCACCCAGGAGCTGCTCCAGCGCTACCGGGAGCTCCAGGACATCATCGCCATCCTGGGCATGGAGGAGCTCAGCGAGGAGGACCGGCGCACCGTAGAGCGGTCCCGCCGCATCCAGCAGTTCTTCTCCCAGCCCTTCTCGGTGGCCGAGCAGTTCACCGGCCTGGAGGGCCGCTATGTAAAGCTGGAGGACACCCTCCGCTCCTTCGAGACCATCCTGGGCGGTGAGCTGGACAAGTACCCCGAGGCCGCCTTCAGCAACGTGGGCAACGTGGACGAGGTCATCGCCAAGGCCAAGAAGATGGGGGCGGTCTGATGGCCGGGGAGAACACCTTCTACCTGGAGATCATCACCCCCGAGCGGCAGTTCTACATTGGCCCCGCCGAGGCCCTGGTGCTCCCGGCGGTGGACGGCCAGATGGGAGTCTATCCCGGCCATGAGCCGGCGGTCACCGCCGTGGAGCCGGGAGAGCTGCGCTACAAGGCCGAAGGGAAGTGGGAGCCCGCCGCCGTGGGCGCCGGCTTCGCCGAGATCAAGCCGGACTATGTGATATTGCTGGTGGGCTTTGCCGAGCACCCGGAGGAGATCGACCGCAAGCGGGCCGAGGCCGCCAAGGAGCGGGCCGAGGAGCGCCTGCGTCAGAAGCAGAGCATCCACGAGTACTACCACTCCAAGGCCGCCCTGGCCCGGGCCATGGCCCGTCTGAAGGCCCGGCGCTGAGTGCGCAGGTGCATATCTTCTGGAACATAATAGAATGAAAAAGCCCGCGGGTCCTGATATCAGGACCCGCGGGTTTTTTCATGGAAGTGAAACGCGGTCAGTTCAGCAGCCAGACCCCAAGGTTCAGGTAGGCGGCGAAGGTCACCCACAGGAGGTAGGGGAGCTGGAGCCAGGCGGCCCATTTGTCCACCTGGCGGAAGGTGAGGAGCATCCACAGGATCAGCGCCCACAGGACCAGCAGCCACAGCAGGGCGAAGCCGAAGGCCTGGAGGTTGAAGAAGAGGAGGCTCCAACAGAAATTGAAGGCCAGCTGGACGCCGAAGATGGCCAGGCCCCGGGTCCGGGCCCCGGAGGGCGGCGCACGCCACACCCGGGCGGCGCTGATGCCCATCAGGGCAAAGAGGATGCCCCAGACCACGGGAAAGACCACGGCCGGCGGTGAGAGTGGCGGCTGCACGATGGTGGTGCTGTAGGTCTTGGCCCCATCCCGGGTCAGCCAGCCGGAGAGGGCGCCCACGCCCTCCGCGATCAGAATGCCGATGATGTCTGTGAGCAGGACGTTCTTTCGTTCACCCATATCATTCACCCGGGCATAGTATATGCCCAAAGGCACGGCCTATGCGGGAAAGAGATGGAATTTACGCCTGGTCGTCCGCAGTGAAGTAGACGAAGAAGGTGTCTCCCTCCTCACCCTCCGCGGTGCCGTCGTCAAAGAGCTCCAGATAGGAGATGGAGAAGTCGGTCTCCCCGTCGGGGACCTCAAAGACCAGCAGACCGGTGCGCTCCTCGTCCACCGCCAGCTCGTACTCGGTGGGCAGCTGCTGGTCGGAGACGGCGTCGGTGTAGTAGGTGATGGGGACGTCGTAGGCGTCCTCGGTCTCGTCACTCCACTGAACCTGGAAGTCGGTGTCGTACATGGGGATGCTCTCACGGTGGGTGTTTTTGACGGTCACGTCGGCCACCAGCAGCCGGTAGCCCTCCAGAATGGGGGCGTATCCCTCATAGGTATCGCAAAGGTAGGCGCCGTTGACAGTGAAGTCGAAGAAATAGGTATGCATGGTGTCGCCCAGACGGCCCTCAGCGTAGCCGTCCTTGGCGTAGCCGGTTTTGTCGCCGCAGCCCGTGAGCAGGGACAGACTCAGTGCGCCCAGAACAAAAATGGTTCCCAAACGTCTCATAGCATTTCCTCTTTTCTCCTCTGTAATTCTACGGCGGAGCATGCCGCAAACCACTTTCATTGTAACAGAGAAGAGAAAAAAAGAAAGCCCCATTTTTTCCACATCGTGCAAATTGCGCCCGAATTCCTGAGAAAAACTGGGTGTTCTGGCTGAGAAAGTACAATAAACATGTGAAAAAAGCAAAAAACCGGGAAAAGTGACGTGAGGAAATTGACAAAGCCGGGCGGGTATAGTAGCATGGAGGCACAGCAAATTGCCGAAAAGGGAGGAAGAGGACAATGGAGCGGGAGACTTTGATCCGGTGCCTGGGGCTGGAGCCCCACGTGGAGGGCGGCTGTTACCGCCGGGTGTATGAGAGCGGCGTGCATCTGCCGGACGGGACCCGGAGCGCCTCGGCCATCTACTACCTGCTGGGCGCGGAGGAGCGGTCCCGGCTCCATCGGGTGGGAAGGGACGAGCTCTGGTGCTGGCACAGCGGCCGGAGCCTGGATCTCTGGTTTGTGGGGGAGGAGGGCGTCACTGTGCGCCGCCTGGGCCCCGACGTGGAAAAGGGAGAGTTCCCTCAGCTCCTGGCGCCGGGGGACATGGTCTTCGGGGCGCTGCCTGTGGAGGGACCGGGAGAGGACTACACGCTGGTCACCTGCGTGGTGACCCCGGAATTTACGGAGGACGTTTATCATCTCCTCACCCCTGACGAGGTGGTGGAGCTGGCGGAGCGGTGGCGGCTGCCGGAGGCCTTTTTGGGATGAGAGGGACCCGATGGGTTCTGAAGGAGGAGCTATGAAGAAATTGAGCAAGCGGGTCCAGTTGTTGCTGGGATTCACCCTGTTTTCCATGTTTTTCGGCGCGGGCAACCTGATCTTTCCCCCCAGTGTGGGCGCCCAGGCAGGAGATCTCACCTGGCTGGCCATGGTGGGTATGGCGGTGAGCGCCGTGGGTCTCCCTGTGCTGGGAGTGGTGGCGGTGGCCCTCTCCGGCGGCCTGGATACCCTGGGCGACCGGGTCCATCCCCTCTTTTCCAGAATCTTTACCATTGTGGCCTATCTGGCCATTGGTCCCTGCCTGGCCATCCCCAGGACGGCCAGTACCTCCTTTGAGATGGCGGTGCCTCCCTTTGTAGGGGCGGACGCGCCCATTGGGATGTTCCAGATCCTCTATTCTCTGGTGTTTTTCGCCCTGGCCCTGGTGGTGGCGCTGCGGCCGGAGAAGCTCACCGACCGCCTGGGAAAGATCATGTGTCCCATCCTGCTCCTCCTCATCGTGGTCACCTTCGTCGGAAGCCTGGTGGACCCCCTGGAGGGCTACGGTGCGCCCCAGAGTGAGCTGTACGCCGCCGCTCCGGTGGCCCGGGGCTTCCTGGACGGCTACCAGACCATGGACACCATCGCCGCCCTGGTCTTTGGCATCATCATCGCGCTGAACATTCGGGCCAGAGGCGTGGAGGAGGACGGCGACGTGGTGCGCTACACCGTGCGGGCCGGCTGGATGGCGGGGGTGCTGCTGCTGGTGGTGTACGCCATGTTGGCCCACATCGGCGCCCTGTCCGGCGGCGCCTTTCCGGGGGCCACCAACGGCGCTGAGGTGCTGACCAACCTGGTCCCCGCCCTCTTCGGCACGCCGGGGAGCGTCCTGCTGGCCGCTATCTTCGTGATCGCCTGCTTCAACGTGTGCGTGGGGCTCATCAGCTCCTGCGCCGAATACTTCAACGTGATCTGCCCCAAACTCTCCTACCGGACCTGGGCTGTCCTCTTCGCGGCGGTGAGCATGCTCATCGCCAACGCCGGCCTGGACCTCATCCTCCGGATCTCCGTTCCGGTGCTGAGCATCATCTACCCGGTGGCCATCGCTCTGATCGCTCTGGCTCTGCTCCACGGCTTGGTGGGACGGCGGCCCCTGGTCTATCCGGTCACCGTCCTCTTCACCGGCGTGGCCAGCATCCTCTATACCATGCGGGATCTGGGGGCCTTGCCGGTCGCTCTGGCCGACCTGCTGGGGGCGCTGCCCCTGGCCGCCCAGGGCCTGGGGTGGCTTCTGCCGGCCCTGGTGGGCATGGTGGCGGGGCTGTTCCTTCCCCAGAGAGCTACACAGAGCTGAAACAGAAAAAATCCGTCCGTCATTGCTGACGGACGGATTTTTTGTCATGCGTTGAGCCGGTAGCCTGCGCCCCACACCGTCTCGATGATCTTGGGGTGGGCGGGGTCGTCCTCGATTTTCTCCCGGATACGTCCGATGTGGACGGTGACGGTGGCGCTGTCCCCCACGTAGTCGTAGCCCCAGATGGTTTCAAAGAGGTGCTCCTTGGAGAAGACGATGTTGGGGTTCTCCGCCAGAAATTTGAGGAGCATGAACTCCCGGTTGGGCATTTTAAGCTCCCGGCCGGCCTTGTAGACCTTCCAGCTGCGGGGGAAAATCTGGAGGTCCCCCACGGTGAGGACGTCATCGTCCGCTTTTTTCCCGGCGCTCCCGGTGAGACGGGCGTAGCGGTTGAGGTGGGCCTTCACCCGGGCCACCAGCTCGGCGGGGTCGAAGGGTTTTGCGATGTAGTCGTCGGCCCCCAGGCCCAGGCCACGGATCTTGTCCACCGAGTCGGTGCGGGCGGTGACCATGAGGATGGGGACGTCCACCTGGTCCCGGATGCGCCGGCACACGTCGTAGCCGTTGCAGCCCGGCAGCATCAGGTCCAGTAAGATCAGGTCAAAGGTCCGGGTGAGGGCGGCGGACACCGCCCCCTCGCCGTCGGAGACGGTCCGGGTCTGAAAGCCTTCGATCTCCAGGTAGTCCTGCTCCAGCATGGCGATTTCCGGGTCGTCCTCCACGATTAGTATGTCAGGCATGGTCGCTTTCCTCCTCCTCACAGGGCAGGGCGATGTCGAAGACCAGACCGCCGTCATTCCGGGCGGAGATGGTCCCGCCGTGGGCCTCGATGATGTATTTGACGATGTAGAGCCCCAGGCCGCTGCCCTCGCCGGACTGCCCGCCCCGGGACTGGTCCCCCCGCCAGAACTGCTCAAAGAGATGGGGGAGGGCCTCCTCGGGCACGCCGCAGCCGTTGTCGGCGAAGCGCAGGTGCTCTCTGTCCCGCTCCCGCCAGAGGGTAAGGGTCAGGACCAGGGCCTCTGCGCCGGTGTAGCGGACGGCGTTGTCGGTGAGGTTGGTGAGGACCCGGTACAGCTGCTCGGTGTCGATGCGCACCGGGTGGGGGGCCGGGGCGCCCCTGACCAGAAATTTCCCGCCCCGCTGCTCCAGATCCCCGGCGGTGTCCCGGACGAAGCCGCGGACGAATTCCCCTAAATCGGCTCGGACAGGGAAGAGGGGCAGGTTTCCGGTCTCCAGTTTGGAGAAGTAAAAGAGCCGCTGGAGCAGCACGTCCATGTCGCAGGCCTTGCGATAGGCGATGTCCAGATACTGGGCCTGCTTGGCGGGGGTGTTGGCCACCCCGTCCCGCAGCCCCTTGATGTAGCCCTTCACCGAGGTGAGGGGGGTGCGCAGGTCGTGGGAGATCCCCGCTACCAGGTCGGTACGGGCCCGCTCATAGGCCGCGTTCTTTTCACGCTCCTGAAGAAGGTGGTGCTGCATGTGCTCAAAGGCGGCACACACCGCCGTAAACTCGTCCTGACCGTCGTAGCCCACCGGCTGTGAGTAATCCCCTGCCTCAATGCGGCGGGCGGCGTCGGTGAGGGCGTTGACAGGGCGGAGAATATGCTTGAGCTGAAAGTGGGTGGAGACCATGGACAAGAGGACGATGACCACGATGGCGGTGGCGCCGATGAGGAGCACCGACAGCAGCACCGCCTCGGTCTGCACCCGCTGCCGTCCAAAGACCTTGGGCATGTTGGGTTCTCCCATGGCCAGAATGGTGTAGGGCCCGGAGCGCATCCCGATCACCAGGGCGCCGCCCATCCACAGGGTGGCGGGCTCACCGGAGGGCCAGCTGGTGGAGCGGGGGAGCTGCCGGAGCAGGTCGGTCTGGATGGGCGCCATGGAGGAATAGACCTCCGCGCCGTTCAGAGAGACGTACAGCGCATAGCCCAGGTCCTTGAGCCGCTGGTTCAGATCCTCCCAGGAACTGGGGTTTTCCAGCCACTGTGTCATGGCTTTCTGAACCTTAGGGGCGTTGTCGTCCACCACCGGAGGGCGCTCCATGTAGTGGTCGTTCACACTCCGGATCACTGCGCCGCTGACGATGAGCAGGGCGGTGAGGGCGATCATGACCACCACGGCATTGTAAAGAAAAATCCGCCGCTTCATCGCCGGCCCTCCTCCCTGTGTCTGATGTAAGATTACTTTATTATATTAGGCCGGGATTGTAAACACGGGGAGGAGAAATTCTAAACTTTTCAGAAACAACACCGACAAAACAAAAAACCCGTTTCCTTTCGGAAACGAGTTTCTTGCTTCACTCTCTTGTGATGGTGGAGATAAGCGGGATCGAACCGCTGACCTCTTGAATGCCATTCAAGCGCTCTCCCAGCT
>NZ_CALXEE010000047.1 GCF_944387245.1 uncultured Intestinimonas sp.
CGCCGGGGAGATCATCAAGCGGCTGGGCAAACAACTCATAAAGACATTGAAGGCCGGGCACCACAGGTGCCCGGCCCTTTTCGTGTCCCAATCCGGGGTATTTCTTTCAGAACAGCGCTTCAGAGGGGGTGGAGGGAAGCCCCTGAATCTCTCCCACGGATGGAAGCGTCAGCTTGCCCATGTAGGTATTCAAGCCCTTGCGGAGGGCGGGGTCCAGCCGCATGGCCTCTTCGGGGCCGTGGTCGGCGATGGCCCGGATATAGGGCAGGGTGGCATTGGTGAGGGCAAAGGTGGAGGTGCGGGGGACAGCGCCGGGCATGTTGCTCACAGCGTAGTGAATGACCCCGTGCTTGACGTAGGTAGGGTCCTGGTGGGTGGTGGTGTGGTCGATGGTCTCCACGATGCCGCCCTGGTCCACGGCCACATCGATGATGACAGAGCCGGGCCGCATCTGCCGTACCATCTCCTCGGTAATGAGCCGGGGAGCGATGGCGCCGCCGGGAATGAGAACCGCGCCCACCACCAGATCGGCCCATTGGGTGGCTCTGGCGATGTTGTAGGGGTTGGAGGCCAAGGTGATAACACGGCCCTGGAAGAGGTCGTCCAGATAGGTGAGCCGCTCGATGGACACGTCCACCACCGTCACCTGAGCGCCCAGGCCCACGGCCATCTTCACAGCGTTGGTTCCCACGGTGCCGCCGCCGATGACCGCCACATGGGCGCTCTCCACACCGGGGACGCCGCCCAGCAGTACGCCCCGGCCGCCGGCGGTCTGCTCCAGCAGGCGGGCGCCCACCTGAATGGACATGCGTCCGGCCACCTCGCTCATAGGGGCCAAGAGAGGCAGGGAACCGTCGGCGAGCTGGACGGTCTCATAGGCAATGCCGGTCACCCGGCGTTCCAGCATGGCCCGGGTCAGCGCACGGTTGGGGGCCAGGTGAAGGTAGGTAAACAGCGTTTGTCCAGGGCGGAGCAAGGCATACTCCTCCTCTTGGGGCTCTTTGACCTTGACGATCATGTCGGCGATGCGGAAGATCTCCTCCGGGTCATCGCAGATCCGGGCTCCGGCGTCGATGTACTCCTCGTCAGTAAAGCCGCTGCCCAGACCGGCACTGCTCTGGAGCACCACTTGGTGGCCTGCCCGTACCAGGGCATCGGTGCCGGCGGGGGTGAGGGCGACACGGAACTCCTGGGGCTTGACTTCCATAGGGATACCAATCAGCATAGAGATTGCCTCCTTTCCTGCGTGCGGACGGTTTGACCAATACCATTATAATATAGATCGCAGCGGTGGGAAAGAGGGAAACGGCAGAGAGATTTGATATGTGTATAAATTTTAAAAAATCTGACTGCCCCCCTATGCAAAAGGGAAAAGTTATATTAAAATAGGTACGACTGAGTAAACTGCGCCGCGGCTCTGTCCGTGGGCTGTTGCGCCGTGCCGGAACTGATCCGGACGCGGCCCAGGAATATAAGGATACGGAAGGGGATATTCTCTATGCCTGAACCGCAGTATAAGCGCATCCTGCTGAAAGTCAGCGGTGAGGCCCTGGCTGGAGACGCCAGCCGTGGGCTGGATTTTGACGTCATCGGCAGAGTCTGCGACGTAATCAAAAAATGTAATGAAGCCGGTGTCCAGGTGGGCATCGTGGTGGGCGGCGGCAACTTCTGGCGCGGCGTGAAGGACGGCGGCGACCGGATGGAGCGCACCCGGGCCGACCACATGGGCATGCTGGCCACTGCCATCAACGCCCTGGCCATTGCCGACGTGCTGGAGCAGAAGGGCGTGGACGTCCGGGTCCAGACCGCCATCGAGATGCGCTCGGTGGCCGAGCCCTACATCCGCTCCAAGGCCATTCGCCATATGGAAAAGGGCCGGGTAGTCATCTTCGGCTGCGGCACCGGCAATCCGTTCTTCTCCACTGACACCGCGGCGGTGCTGCGTGCGGCGGAGATCGACGCCGACGCCATCCTGCTGGCCAAGAACATCGACGGCGTGTACAGCGCCGACCCCAGAAAGGACCCCACGGCGGTAAAGTACGACAGCATCAGCTACGATGATGTGTTGGCCCAGCACCTGGAGGTGATGGACTCCACCGCCACGTCCCTGTCCATGGATAACAAGATCCCCGTCATCCTCTTCGCCCTGAAGGACCCCGAGAACATCTACCGGGTGGTCATGGGCGAGAAGGTGGGCACCATCGTCAAGGAGGAGAAGTGAGATGAACGAGATCCTGAAGGAATACGATGCCAAGATGCAGAAGACCGTGGAGGTAGTGATCTCCGACTTCGCCAGCGTCCGGGCCGGTCGCGCCAACGCCGCCGTCCTGGATAAGATCACTGTGGATTACTACGGCAGCCCCACCCCCATCAACCAGGTGGCCGCCATTTCCTCTCCCGATCCCCGGAGCCTGCTCATCAAGCCCTGGGACGCCTCCATTCTGAAGGCCATCGAGAAGGCCATCCAGACCTCCGATCTGGGCATCAACCCCCAGAACGACGGCAGCTCCATTCGGCTGGGCTTCCCCCAGCTCACCGAGGAGCGCCGTAAGGAGCTCACCAAGCAGGTGAAGAAGTATGCCGAGAACGGCAAGGTGGCCATCCGGAACATCCGCCGGGACGCCATGGATAAGCTCAAGGCCAAGCAGAAGAAGTCCGAGATCACCGAGGACGACTGCAAGGAGTTCGAGAAGGAGCTTCAGGACTTGACCGACAAGCGCTGCAAGGAGCTGGATGACCTCTCCGCCAAGAAGGAGAAGGAGCTCATGGCGGTGTAACGCCCGAACCTTTTGGATATGATAGGTGCGGGGCGCTGTGCGCCCCGCACATCTTTACTGGCTCCCCGTCCCGTCCGCGGGGCGGGGAGTTGGCACGAGTATCGGATTTAGGAGGCTGACATGGCCTTTTTGAAACGCAGGCCCGCGGCGGCAGACCAGGTGGATTTTGACCACCTGCCCCGCCACGTGGCCATCATCATGGACGGCAACGGCCGTTGGGCCAAGAAGCGGGGGCTTCCCCGCACGGCGGGCCACGCTGCCGGCGCCGAGAATTTCCGCACCATTGCCACCTACTGCAAGGACATCGGCCTGGAGTATCTGACGGTGTATGCCTTCTCCACGGAGAACTGGAAGCGTCCGGTGGAGGAGGTCTCCGCCATCATGGGCCTTCTGAAGAAGTATTTGCTGGAGGCCATCAGCCGCATGGAGCGGGACCGGGTGAAGATGCGCTTTTTCGGCGATCTCTCCCCCCTGGACCCGGAGCTCCAGGCCCTGTGCCGGCGGACGGAGGAGATCTCCACCCACTATGAGGGCTGCCAGGTGAACATCTGCCTGAACTACGGCGGCCGGGACGAAGTACTGCGGGCGGCGAAGGCCTTCGCTGAGGACTGTGCCCGGGGCGACAAGAAGCCGGGGGACCTGACGGAGGAGGTCTTTGGCTCGTATCTCTTCTCCGCCGGTGTCCCAGACCCCGACCTGGTCATCCGGCCCAGTGGGGAGATCCGGATTTCCAACTTCCTGCTTTGGCAGTCGGCCTATGCCGAATTCTACTTTACCGACGTGCTCTGGCCTGATTTTACCAAGGAAGAGCTGAACAAGGCGCTGGCGGCCTATCAGGGGCGCTCCCGCCGGTTTGGAGGCGTGTGACCCATGGGTAAACGTATTCTGGTGGCGGTGGTGTGCATCCCGCTCATCTTTGTGATCTTTTTCCTGCTGCCGCCCATCTTCCTGCCCATCATGATCTCGGCCCTCTCCATGGTGGCCGTTCACGAGGTGCTCTGGTCCACGGGCTTTGTCAAGAACCCCAAGATTTCCGCCCTCTCCATCGCCCTGTCCGGCGTCATCCCCTTCTGGGTCTTTATCGGTGAGGGTATGCGCTCGGCCCTGGTGGGTATTTTCCTCTACTTCCTGCTCATCTTTGTGGTGGCTATCTCCAGCCACTACACCGTGACCCTGGAGAAAATGGGCGGGTCCTTCTTCTTCGCCATGCTCATCCCCTATTTTCTCTCCTCCTTTGTCCGGCTGGACCATCAGCCCTTGGGGGACTACCTCATCCTCATTCCCCTGGTGGCGGCTTTCACCAGCGACGCCTTCGCTCTCTTCGCTGGCATGGCTTTCGGCAAGCACAAGCTGGCCCCTGAGCTCTCCCCTAAAAAGACGGTGGAGGGGGCCGTGGGTGGCTTCGTGGGCTCCATCGTATGCTGCCTCATCTACGGGGTGGTGATGCAGTTCGGCTTCCAGCTCAAGGTGAGCTATGTGATCTTCGCCATCTATGGAGCTCTGGGCAGCCTGGTCTCCCAGATCGGCGACCTGTCCTTCTCCTATATTAAGCGGCAGTATGGCCTGAAGGATTTCGGCAATATCTTCCCCGGCCACGGCGGTGTGCTGGACCGGTTCGACAGCGTGATCTTCTGCGCGCCCCTCATTGAGATCCTGGTCCACTTCCTGCCCGCCATTCAGGGGGGCTGAGCCGTGAAAAAGAGAAGCATCTCTCTCCTGGGCTCCACCGGTTCCATCGGCCGGCAGACCCTGGATGTGGCCGCCGCCCTGGACCTGCCGGTCCGGGCCCTCACCGCCCACCGCAACGTGGCGTTGCTGGAGGAGCAGGCCCGGCGGTTCCGGCCGGAGTTGGCGGTGTGCGTGGATGAGGCGGCCGCCGCCGACCTGAAGATTCGGCTCTCCGACACCTCCGTCCGGGTTCGCTCCGGGGAGGAGGGGCTCCTGGAGGCCGCCGCCCTGCCCTCGGCGGACACGGTAGTCACAGCCGTGGTGGGCATCGCCGGGCTGCGGCCCACCATGGCAGCCATCCGGGCGGGCAAGCGCATCGCCCTGGCCAACAAGGAGACCATGGTGTGCGCCGGCGAGCTGGTTATGGCGGAGGCCCGGCGCTGGGGCGCCGAGATCGTCCCCGTGGATTCGGAGCACTCAGCCATCTTCCAGTGCCTTCAGGGCTGTAAGGACCGGGGGGAGGTCAAGCGCCTCATCCTCACCGCCTCCGGCGGGCCCTTCTTCGGCCGGAGCCGGGAGGAGCTGGAAGGTGTCACTCTGGAGCAGGCCCTCAAGCACCCCAACTGGGCCATGGGGGCCAAGATCACCGTGGACTCGGCCACCCTCATGAACAAGGGCCTGGAGTTCATCGAGGCCATGCGGCTCTATGAGCTGCCCCCCGAAAAAATTTCCATTGTGGTCCACCGGGAGAGTATAGTCCACTCCCTGGTGGAATACTGTGATAATGCGGTGCTGGCCCAGCTGGGGGCGGCGGATATGCGCCTGCCCATCCAGTACGCCCTCACCTGGCCGGAGCGCGCCCCAGGCCCGGCGGAGCCCCTGGACCTGCTGAAGTGTCCCAGCCTCACCTTCCAGGCGCCCGATCCCGAGGCCTTCCCCTGTCTGGCCCTGGCCCTGGAGGCCGCCCGCACCGGCGGCGCCGCCACGGCCATCCTCAACGGGGCCAACGAGGCGGCGGTGGGCCTCTTCCTGGACCGGCGCATCGGTTTCATGGACATTGCCCGGCAGGTGGCACTGGCCATGGAACGGGTCCCGGCGGTCCAGTCTCCAGATCTGGAGCAGATCTTCCAGGCCGATCAGGCAGCCCGCGCGGCCGTCATGGAAAACCAGTAAGGAGAACCATATGCTCTATATCCTCATCGCCATCGTTGTCTTTGGCATCCTCATCGCCCTCCACGAGTTCGGCCACTTCATCACCGCCAAGCTTCTGGGGGTGCGGGTCAACGAGTTCGCCATCGGCATGGGGCCCCTGCTGTGGTCCGCCACAAAGGGGGAGACCCAGTACTCCCTCCGGGCCATCCCCATCGGGGGCTTCTGCGCCATGGAGGGGGAGGACGAGGCCACCGACGACCCGGGAAGCTTTGCAAACAAGCCGGGCTGGAAGAAGTTCATCGTCCTTGTGGCCGGTTCGGCCATGAATTTCCTCACCGGTCTGGTGCTGCTCATCGTGGTCTACAGCCAGGCGGTGGGTTTCGTCACCCCGGTCATCGCCGGATTCATGGACGGCTTTCCCAATGAAGGGGCCGACGGCCTCATGGTGGGGGACCGCATCCTGTCGGTGAACGGGGAGCGGATCTACTCCAAAAACGACATCGACCTCTTTTTCTCCCGGGCCGGAGGAAAGCCTATGGACCTGGTGGTCCTGCGGGATGGAGAGAAGATCGTCCTGGACGACTTTCCTCTGATCCCCAGGGAGTACGACTATGAGGGCCAGACCAGGATGATGTACGGCCTCACCTTCGCTGTGGAGGAGGCCACCCCCCTGGTGCGCATCCAGCAGAGCTGGTACACCTCACTGGACATGGTGCGTATGGTCCGCCTGAGTCTGGTGGACCTCTTTACCGGCAAGGCGGGAGTGAAGGACATGTCCGGCGTCATCGGCATCATGGACGTCATGGGCCAGGCCGGAGAGGAGGGAGCCCAGGCGGCAGCGGAGAGCGGCGGGTCCCCCCTGGTGGGCGCCATCTTCAGCATCCTCAATCTGTCCGCCTTCATCGCCATCAACCTGGCGGTGATGAACCTGCTGCCCATCCCCGCCCTGGACGGCGGCCGGATTTTCTTCCTGGTGGTGAACTGGCTCTTTACCCTGGTGACCCGCCGGAAGCTGGACCCCAGATACGAGGGCTATGTCCACATGGCCGGCTTTATTTTCCTGCTGCTGCTGATGGTGGTGGTGGCCTTCAACGACGTGGTCCGAATTTTTACCTAGACATGTGCTTCAGCCGGCGGGTGGTATTCACCCGCCGGCCATACCTATATATAGGAGGCAGCGTACATGAGCAAACAGATCCTGGTGGGCGGTGTGCCCGTGGGCGGCGGCGCCCCGGTGACCGTCCAGTCCATGTGCAACACCCGCACCGACGACGTGGAGGCCACCGTGGCCCAGATCCTCCGGCTGGAGGAGGCGGGGTGCGAGATCATCCGGGTGGCGGTGCCCGACCTGGCGGCGGCAAAGGCGGTGGGCGCCATCAAGGAGCGCATCCACATCCCCCTGGTAGTGGACATCCACTTCGACTACAAGCTGGCTCTGGAGTCAGTGGCCGCCGGTGCCGACGCCGTGCGCATCAACCCGGGCAACATCGGCGATGCCGACCGGGTGAAGGCGGTGGCCCGGGCCTGCGCCGGGAAAAACATCCCCATCCGCATCGGCGTCAACGGCGGTTCCCTGGAAAAGGAGTTGCTGGCCAAGTACGGCGGTCCCACCTCCGAGGCCCTGGTGGAGTCGGCCTTCGGCCACATCAGGCTGCTTAACCGCTGGGACTTTGACGACATCTGCGTCTCCCTCAAGACCTCCAGCGTCCCCGGCACCATCGCCGCCTACCGGAAGATGGCCGCCGAGAGCGATTACCCCCTCCACGTGGGTCTCACCGAGGCGGGGACGCCCCGCATGGGTATTTTAAAGTCCGCCGTGGGCATCGGCGGCCTGCTGGCCCTGGGCATCGGCGACACCATCCGGGTGTCCCTCTCCGCCGACCCGGTGGAGGAGGTCTACGCCGCCCAGGACATTCTGCGGGTGGTGGGCCTCCGGAAGGATGCCCCCGAGCTCATCTCCTGTCCCACCTGCGGCCGGACCAGGATCGACCTCATCGGCCTGGCCAACGAGGTGGAGGAACGGCTGCGCGCGGTCCGTAAGCCCATCACCGTGGCCGTCATGGGCTGCGTGGTCAACGGACCCGGGGAGGCCCGGGAGGCCGACGTGGGCATCGCCGGCGGCGACGGCGTGGGCCTGCTCTTCCGCAAGGGAGAGATCGTGAAGAAAGTGCCACAGGAGGAGCTGGTGGACGAGCTCTTTCGCCTGATTGAGTCCCTTTGAACCTAAAAAACCCTCGGAGAAGGAGCCATAGCCGTCATGCCTGATAAAATCCCATTTTTCACCCTCTTTTCCGCCTGGAGCCCGTCGGCAGAGCTGAGACGCCCCATGGGGGAGACGTCGGTGTGCTCCGCCGTCATCGACAAGGGCAGCCGCAGCCTTCAGGCGGAGCTCACCGGCCCCCGGCCCGTCCCTGATGGGATGCTGGACCGGGTGTCGGCGGAGCTGGCGGCGGTCTACGGCCTGAGCAGCGCCCGTCTGAGCCTCACCGTGGAGGAACCCGCCCCGGTAGAGGGTCCGGCGGACGACCTGCCCCCCTGGGAGGAGGCGCCCCTGCCCACCGAAGCCGATATGCCCCCGGAGGAAGTGCCTATGCCCACGGAGGCCGACATGCCGCCGGAGGAGACCGCTCCTACCCCTGTGGAGGAGCCGCCCGTCGCGGAGGCTCCAGCATCCGCAGCGCCCGCCCCCTCCGCTCCGGCGGAGGAGGACCCCATGGAGGTCTTTCGCCGCACTGAGCGCATCCGCCAGGAGGCGCTGAAGCACATCAAGCCGGCGGTACCCAGTGAAAAGAAGAAGGAGAAGGGGGGCAGCAAGCTTCTCTTCGGGAAGATCACCAAAAAATTCGGCCACATCCCCATGAGCGACGTCACCCTGGACACCGAGATGGTGACCATCGAAGGCGATGTCTTTGCCACCGACCACGTGGAGATGAAAAAGCGGGGGGCGTGGATCGTCCGCTTCGACATCACCGACCAAACCAACTCTATCCGGGTGGCAAAATTCCTGGTGGGGGAGGAGGGCAAGGCCCTGGCGGGCGCCCTGAAGGAGGGGCAGCACCTCATCGTCCAGGGCCGGGTGAGCCCCTATCAGGGTGAGCTCCAGATCGAGCCCACCGGCATCGCCGAGGGAGAGCGCCCCCCCGAGCGCACCGACACCGCCCCGGGGAAGAAGCGGGTGGAGCTCCACTTACATACCAAGATGTCCTCCATGGACGCCACCACCGACATCAAGAAGGTGATCCAGCGGGCGGCGGCCTGGGGCCACCCCGCCATCGCCATCACCGACCACGGCGTCTGCCACGACTTCCCCACGGCCTACTCTACCGCCAAGAAGGCGGGTATCAAGATGCTCTTCGGCGTGGAGGCCTATTTTATCAACGACGTGGACGACATGCCTGCCGTCCGGGGCAACCTGGACGCCGATTTTCATGGGGAGTACGTCTGCTTCGACCTGGAGACCACCGGCCTGGACGCCCGCCATGACGTCATCACCGAGATCGGCGCCGTGGTCTACAAGGACGGTAAGGTCACCGACGAGGTCTTTTCCACCTTCGTGGACCCGGAGCGGCCCATCCCCTATGAGGTGACCCAGCTCACCGGCATCACCGACGACATGGTGAAGGGGGCCCCCAGCCAGGCCGAGGCCATCCGGCAGTTTCTGGACTTCGTGAATGGCCGGCCCTTGGCCGCCCACAACGCCGGCTTCGACGTGGGCTTCATCGCTGAGGGCTGCCGCCGCATGGGCATCCCCCTGGATGTGACGGCGGTGGACACCCTGCCCCTGGCCCAGGCCCTGCTGCCCCAGCTCTCCAAGCACAAGCTGGACATAGTGGCCGGCCACCTGGGACTCCCCGCCTTCAACCACCACCGGGCCACCGACGACGCCTCCACCGTGGCCTACATGCTGGTGCCCTTCTTCAAGCGGCTGGAGGAGGACCACGACATCCACTCCCTGGGCCCCATCAACCGCTGGGTGGCGGGGCAGAACCAGAAGCGCAAGGGCAAGCGCCGGGCCAAGCACCTCATTGTCCTGGCCCGGAATCAGACGGGGCTCCGCAACCTCTACAAGCTGGTGTCCAAGGCCCATTTGGAGCATTTCCAGCGCAAGCAGTACCCGGTGATGCCCAAGAGCCTCATCGACGAGAACCGGGAGGGCCTGCTGATGGGCTCCGCCTGCGAGGCCGGAGAGCTCTTCCAGGCGGTGGCCCGGCGGGCTTCCTGGGCCGAGCTCAAGCGCATCGCCTTCTGGTATGACTACCTGGAGATCCAGCCCATCAGCAACAACGCCTTCATGCTCCGCCCCGACAAGACCGGCCGCACCCTGGCCCGGGACGAGGAGGAACTCCGGGATTTCAACCGCACCATCGTGGAGTTGGGGCGTGAGATGGGCAAGCCGGTGGTGGCCACCGGCGACGTCCACTTCCTGGACCCGGAGGATGAGATCTACCGCCACATCCTCCTCAACACCAAGGGCTTTGAGGACGCCGATTCTCCCAATCCCCTCTACTTCCGCTCCACCGACGAGATGCTGAAGGAATTTTCCTACCTGGGGGAGGAAACGGCCAGGGAGGTGGTGGTGGACAATACCCACCTCATCGCCGCCTGGTGCGGGGACCTGAACCCCCTGCCCAACGGCCTCTTCGCCCCCAAGCTGGAGGACTCGGAGGGGGAGCTCAAGCGCCTGGTGTGGGGCAAGGCCAAGCGCCTCTACGGCGAGGAGCCGCCCCAGATCGTGGTGGACCGCATCGAGACCGAGCTCCACGACATCCTCATGCGCCACTACGACGTCATCTACATGTCGGCCCAGAAGCTGGTGCAGGACTCCCTGGACCACGGCTACCTGGTGGGCTCCCGTGGCTCGGTGGGCTCCTCCATCGTGGCCTTCATGTCGGGCATCACCGAGGTCAACGCCCTGCCCCCCCACTACCGCTGCCCCAACTGCAAGCACTCCGACTTTGAGACGGCCAAGACCCTGGGGGCGGGCTGCGGCGCCGATATGCCCGACGCCGTCTGCCCGGTGTGCGGCACCAAGTATGAAAAGGACGGTTTCAACATCCCCTTCGAGACCTTCCTGGGCTTCGGCGGCGACAAGGTCCCCGATATCGACCTCAACTTCTCCGGTGAGTATCAGTCCAACGCCCACAAGCACACCTTTGAGCTTTTTGGCGAGTCCCACGTGTTCCGAGCGGGCACCATCGGCACCGTGGCCGAAAAGACCGCCTTCGGCTACGTGAAAAAGTACATGGAGGAGCGGGGCAAGACAGCCACCCGGGCGGAGATGCTCCGGCTGGCCAAAGGGTGTACCGGGGTCAAGCGGACCACCGGCCAGCACCCCGGCGGCATGGTGGTCATCCCCCAGGACAAGGAGATCTATGACTTCTGCCCGGTCCAGCACCCCGCCGACGACACCGACACCGACATCATCACCACCCACTTTGAATATCACTCCATGGAGTCCAACCTCCTGAAGCTGGACATGCTGGGACACGATGATCCCTCCATGATCCGCATGATGGAGGACCTTACGGGGATGGACGCCAAGACCATCCCCCTGGACGACCCGGACACCCGGAGCATCTTCATCACCTCCAAGGTCCTGGGCTACGAGGACGACAAGATCCTGGGGCCCACCGGCGCCACCGCCATCCCGGAGTTCGGCACCTCCTTCGTCCGGGGCATGCTGGAGGAGACCAAGCCGGCGGAGTTCGACATCCTGGTGCGGCTGTCCGGCTTCTCCCACGGCACCGACGTGTGGCTGGGCAACGCCCGGGACCTGATCCTCTCCGGCACCGCCACCGTCGGCCAGGCCATCGGCTGCCGCGACGATATCATGATCTACCTCATCTCCTGCGGCATGAACGAGAAGCGGGCCTTCAAGATCATGGAGGCCGTCCGAAAGGGCCGCGGCCTCCCCGAGGGAGCCGAGGACGAGATGCGGGAGCACGGCGTCCCCGACTGGTACATCGGCTCCTGTAAGAAGATCGCCTATCTGTTCCCCAAGGCCCACGCCGTAGCCTATGTCATGATGGCCTTCCGCATCGCCTGGTTCAAGGTCCACCGGCCCTTGGCCTTCTACGCCGCCTACTTCTCCATCCGTGCCAAGGCCTTTGACGCCACCGTCATGTGCCAGGGTCTGGACCGGGCCAAGGCCAAGATGGACGAGATCCGGGCCAAGGACAAGGATGCCACCGCCGTGGAGCAGGACATGCTCACCACCCTGGAGGTGGTCTATGAGTTCTACATCCGGGGCTTTACCTTTGAGCCCATGAGCCTCTACCGGTCGGACGCGGTGCGCTTCCAGGTGGACGAGGAGAAGAAGGCCCTCATTCCGCCCTTTATGGCCATCCCCGGCCTGGGTGAGACGGCGGCCGTCTCCATCGTGGAGCAGCGCAAGGGGAAGGAGTATCTCTCCGTGGAGGAGTTCTCTTTTGACTGCCCCAAGGTGACCAAGGCCCATATCGAGCTGCTCAAGTCCTGCGGCGCCCTGTCCGGCATGCCGGATACCAGCCAGATGACCCTGTTTGACGGATTCTAGGCCTTGCTTGAAAATCGTCAACACGCCCGATCGGCGGGCCTTTTGCCCGTTGGACTGCCCAATTTTTCCTTGAAATCCGTCAGGATTCCCGCGAAAAATTGCTTGCCAGCAGCCAAGATCCCTCGCCGCTGGGCATATTGCCCATATTCAAACAAGGCCCAGTCCGCCTATGAAAGACTTTTCCCCTGTCCCTATACGGACAGGGAAAAGTTGTTGACTTTAGCGTAGTAACGTGGTACTATACGAAAGTAACTTTACAGGAAAGGGGGACCCCCCTTGTATACCATCAATACCCCCGAGGGGACCCGGGACCGGCTCTTTGCCGAGTGCCGGGAGCGGCGGCAGGTCCAGCGGGAGCTGACGGCGCTCTTTCAGCGGCGGGGCTACGCCGAGGTGAGCACGCCGGAGGTGGAGTTCTACGACCTCTTCCTCCAGTCGGGCAACCCCATGCCCCAGGAGAGCATGCTCAAGATCATTGACCGCTCCGGAAAGATCATGGTGATGCGGCCCGACTGCACCACCCCCATCGCCCGGGTGGCGGCCACCAAGCTGAAGGCTTTGCCCCTGCCCCAGCGGCTCTTTTACGACCAGACCGTCTTCCGCTCCGGCCAGGAGCACAAGGGCGGCAGCAGTGAGATCGCCCAGTGCGGCGTGGAGCTCATCGGCGCCGCCGACTGGCGGGCCGACCTGGAGATGGTGGCCCTGGCGGTGGACGCCCTGGGCGCCTGCGGCGTGCAGGATTACCACGTGGAGTTGGGCCATGTGGGCTTTTTCCGGGACCTGGCCAGCCGGGTGGATATGCCCGCCGCTGTCATCGAGCAGATGCGGGTGCTCATCGAGGGGAAGAACTTCGCTGCCCTCAATGACCTGCTGGAACCCTACGCCGGACAGGGAGCCTGTAAGGCCCTGCGGCGGCTCTCCCGTCTCTTCGGCGGGGCGGAGGTGCTGGATGAGGCCGAGGAGCTGGCCGGGGGCAGCGCCGTGCTGGTCTACCTGCGGCAGCTCTACAACGCCCTCTGTAAGGCGGGCTACGGCGACCACATCCGCTTTGATCTGGGCATGGTCCACCAGATCGATTACTATACCGGCGTGGTCTTCCGGGGCTACGTGGAGGGGGCGGGGGACGCCGTCCTCTCCGGCGGCCGGTACGACAACCTGGTGGAGGCCTTCGGCCGGGCGGCCCCCGCCACCGGCTTTGCCGTGGACGTGGACGCGGTGGCCGGGTGCCTCCCCGAGGCGCCGGCGGCGCGGCTGGAGACCTTGGTCCACTACGGCGCCGACGACCTGGGCCGGGCCCTGGCGGCGGTGGATGCCGCAGCGCCGGGGACGGTGGAGCTCTCTCCCCGGGGCGATCTGGAAGAGACCATCGCCCTGGCGAAGGAGAAGGGGGCAAAGGCCGTGCTGGTACTGGAGAACGGGACCGAGAGGAGGGTGGAGCTATGAGCGAGCCTTTGCGGATCGCCCTCACCAAGGGGCGGCTTCAGGACAAGTCGGTGGAGCTCTTCGAGGCCATGGGCCTGGACTGCACCCCCATCAAAAACCCGGGCCGGCGGCTGGTGCATACCATTCCCAACTACCCTCTGGAGGCGGTGCTGGCCAAGGCCCCCGACGTCATCACCTATGTGGAACACGGGGTGTGCGACCTGGGCATCGTGGGCAAGGACACCATCCTGGAGCAGGGGAAGTCCTTCTATGAGGTGTTGGACCTGGGGTTCGGCAAGTGCCGCTTCGCCCTGGCGGTGAAGGAGGGCACCGACTTCTACGGCACCTACAAGACCCGGCGTATCGCAAGCAAGTACCCCAACGTGGCCCGTGCCTTCTTTGCCAGGAAGGGCATGGACGTGGACATCATCAAGATCGAGGGCTCTGTGGAGCTGGCGCCCATTCTGGACCTGGCCGACGCCATCGTGGACATCGTGGAGACGGGGTCCACCCTGAAGGCCAACGGACTGGTGCCCATCGAGGATGTGGCCCAGGTGAGCGCCCGGCTCATTGTCAACACCGCCAGCATGAAGCTCCACAAGGAAGCCATCGACGACTTTATCAGCCGCTGCGAGCGGGAATTGGAGAGACGGTCATGATCGAGATCATCAAAGCCGACGGGCAGGCGGAACAGGCCCGGATCGCCGCCATGCGGGCGAGAGCCGCCCAGGTGGGGGCCGACATCCAGAAGGCGGTGTCCGCCGTCATGGCGGACGTGAAGGCCCGGGGCTATGAGGCCGTGAAGGAGTACTCCCTCAGGTTCGACCACAAGGAGCCCTACGAGCTTACCCAGGCGGAGCTGGAGGCGGCCTATGACCGCTGCCCCAAAGCGCTCATCGCCGCCCTGGAGCGGGCGGCGGCCAACATCCGGGATTATAACGAAAAGCTGCTGGTGAAGAGCCAGGAGTGGACCTCCCCCGACGGCGGCGTCGTGGGCCGGGTGGTCCGGGGCCTGAGCCGGGTGGGCATCTATGTGCCCGGCGGCACGGCGGCCTACCCCAGCAGCGTCCTCATGAACGCCGTCCCCGCCAAGGTGGCGGGGGTGGGGGAGATCGTCATGGTGACGCCCCCCACCGAGAACCTCAGCGACGCCGTCCTGGCCGCCGCGAAGATCGCCGGTGTGGACCGCTGCATTGCCGTGGGCGGCGCCCAGGCGGTGGCCGCCCTCACCTACGGGGCGGGTTTCATCCCCAAGGTGGACAAGCTGGTGGGGCCGGGCAACGCCTTCGTGGCCACCGCCAAGCGCATGGCCTACGGCGAGCTGGACATCGATATGGTGGCAGGGCCCTCCGAGGTCCTGGTCATCGCCGACGGCGGTGCCCAGGCCAAATTCGTGGCCGCCGACCTCCTGAGCCAGGCCGAGCACGACAAACTGGCCTCCGCCGTGCTGCTCACCGACTCCATGGAACTGGCCCAAGCGGTGGACGCCGAGATTGTCCGTCAGACCGGCTACCTCAGCCGCTCCGAGATCATGGAGTGCTCTCTCCGGGACTTCGGCTGCGCCATCGTCTGCAAGGATCTGGACGACTGCGCCGCCCTGGCCAACGAGATCGCCCCGGAGCACCTGGAGATCGTCACCAACCACCCCCGGGCCCTGCTGCCCAAGATCAAAAACGCCGGAGCCGTCTTCCTGGGGAGCTGGTCCCCGGAGCCTCTGGGGGACTACCTGGCCGGACCCGACCACGTGCTGCCCACCAGCGGCACCGCCCGGTTCTTCTCCCCACTGAGCGTGGACAGCTTCCTCAAGACTATGAGCGTCATTCAGTATGATGAAAAGAGCCTGGCCCCCATCAAGGACCAGATCATCGCCCTGGCCGAGGCGGAGAAGCTCACCGCCCACGCCAATTCCATCCGGGTGCGGTTTGAAGAGGAGGGAGTCTGATGGAAGTGCCTGTGTACCGGGAAGGGGAGAGGCCCCTCCGGGCCTATACCATCCAGCGAAAGACCAAGGAGACCGACATCCAGCTCTCCCTGTCTCTGGAGGGCGGGGAGGTGTCGGTGTCCACCGGCATCGGCTTTTTCGACCACATGCTCACCGCCTTCGCCTTTTACGGCGGCTTGGGGCTGAAGCTGGAGGTGAAAGGGGACCTGGAGGTGGACGGCCACCACACCGTGGAGGATGTGGGCATCGTACTGGGCCAGGCCATGAGCCGGGCCCTGGGGGATCGGAAGGGCATCCGCCGCTTTGCCTCCGCCTACATCCCCATGGACGAGGCTCTGTGTCTCACCGCCCTGGACTTCTCCAACCGTCCCTTCCTGGTCTTTGACGCCGACATGCCCCAGCCCATGATCGGGTGCTATGATTCCTGCCTCACTGAGGAGTTCATGCGGGCCTTCGCGGTGAACAGCGGCCTGACCCTGCACATGAAGTGTCTTTATGGAAAAAACGCCCACCATATCACAGAGGCCCTCTTCAAGTCCCTGGGGGTGGCGGTGAAGGAGGCCGTGGCCATCACCGGCACCGGTGTCACCTCCACAAAGGGGGTGCTCTGATGGGCTATACTGCCATCGTGGACTACGGCGTGGGCAACCTGAAGAGCGTCACCAACGCCATGGCCTATCTGGGCCTGGAGAGCAAGGTCACCGGCGACGCCGGGGAGCTGGAAATGGCCGACGCCATCATCCTGCCCGGCGTGGGGGCCTTCCCCGACGCGGCGGAGAAGCTGAGGGGGACGGGGCTGGACAAGACCATCGTGGCCCAGTCAGCCAAAAAGCCCATTCTGGGCATCTGCCTGGGAATGCAGCTCCTCTTTGAACTGGGAGAGGAGGTACGGCCCTGCGCCGGCCTGGGTCTGGTGGGCGGCAGCATAAAGAAGATCGAGACCGCCTACAAGCTGCCCCATATCGGCTGGAACAGCCTGACCTTCCCCAATCCTTCCCCCCTCTTTACCGGGGTGGAGGAGGGGAGCTATGTCTACTTCGTCCACTCCTTCTGCGCCGTGGCCTCCGACCCCGCCGATGTCATCGCCCGGACCGACTACGGCGTGCCCGTGACCGCCGCCGTGGGGAAGGGAAACGTGTACGGCTGCCAGTTCCACCCGGAGAAGAGCGGCGAGGTGGGCTTGCAGATCCTGAAGAATTTTGGAGGGCTGAACCGATGATCCTGCTGCCTGCCATCGACATGAAGGACGGCCGCTGCGTCCGTCTGAAAAAAGGGGATTTTGACACGGTCCACCAGGTGGCGAGCAGCGCCCTGGAGACCGCCCGCCGCTTTGCCGACGCCGGCGCCGCCTGGGTTCACATGGTGGACCTGGACGGGGCCCGGGACGGCACCCGGAAGAATTTCCCCTTCATCTATGAGGTCATCCAGCAGTCCGGTTTGAAGGTGGAGCTGGGTGGCGGTATCAAGACCGTCCCCGACCTCATCACCGTGGTGGAGTCCGGCGTGGCCCGGGCCGTCATCGGCTCCGCCGCCGTCGCCCACCCGGAGGTGGTCACCTACGCCCTGGACCAGTGGGGTCCCGACCGGGTGGCGGTGGGCATCGACTGCCTGAACGGCAAGGTCCGCACCGCCGGCTGGGAGGAGGACGCCGGCCTGGACGCCGTGGACTTTGCCAAGCAGATGGAGGCGCTGGGGGTGCAGACCATCGTCTACACCGACATTGCCACCGACGGTATGCTCTCCGGCCCCTCCTATGACCAGCTTATCGCCCTTCAGAAGGCGGTGAGCTGCCGCATCGTGGCCTCCGGCGGAGTCACCACCCTGGATGACATCAAGCGCCTGCGGGACATGGGGCTCTATGCCGCCATCAT
>NZ_CALXEE010000048.1 GCF_944387245.1 uncultured Intestinimonas sp.
TTTCCTTCATAATTATCTCCATGGGCAGAAAAAAGCCCGCCGCAGAATCTTTCGATTCTGCGACGGGCCCTTTTTTAATAGCTGTTGAGAGGGACGGAGCCGTCATCCTGGGCCTTTTCGATGTTCCGAATGACCACGTCGTAGCCATAGCTGTCATTGACCTGGATGTGGACCCGGTCGCCGGCTTTTTTGCCCAGCAGAGCCTTCCCCACCGGGGACTCCTTGCTGATGAGGCCGTGGAGGGCATCCTGCCGCATGGTAGTGACCACCTGGTAGGTCTCGGTCTCATCGTCCTCCTCGATATAGACCGTCACCTTGTCATAGAGGCCCACAGCGTCCTCCGCTGAGGCGTCCGACACCACCACCGCTGTCTTGATCATGTTCTCCAGAAAGCGGATGCGGCCCTCGTTGCGGTTTTTCTCCTGCTTGGCGGCCTTGTACTCAAAGTTCTCGCTCAGATCGCCGAAGCCCCGGGCCTCCTTCACCGCCTCCAGGAGCTTGGGCCGCAGGGTAATCCGGCGGTAGTCCAGCTCCTCCTTCATCATCTGGAGGTCCTTTTGGGTCAGTTCATTGTGCATATGCCCGCCGCCTCACTTTTTGAGTTCCTTGCGCACCGCCTGGGCGATGATGGCCTGGCCCTCAGGGGACCTGAGCACATCCAGCATCATACCCCGCAGCAGGTCCTGCACGCCCTTGCTGGCCAGCATGGCGTCCAGCATGCCCCCCTGGACCGGCTCCGCCGCCTTGGGCTTGGGAGGCTTGGGGGCAGGCTTGGGCACAAAGACCGGCTCCTCGTCGGTGAAGGCGGCGGCGTCCATCCAGTCCTCCTGGCGGGTACGGTCGCTGCTCTCCCCCCGGAGATAGAATACGGATACCCCGAAATAGGCCGCGATCTTCTCCTGCTGCTCCTTGGTGGGGGTCTGCCGCCCTGTCTCGAACTTCTCGGCGGCGTTCTTGGGGAAGCCCAGAGCGGCCGAGAGGGCAGGACGGCTCAGCCCCCGCTCGTTGCGCAGCTCCTCCATGCGCTGTCCCAGTGTGACCATAAAAACAACCTCCTTGGGTGGGTTTTTCTATGATTATACCATAGCTGCAAGTTCATGCGGACTTGCGCGCCGCGGGTGCGGCGTAAAATCGCCTCCGCCGATTTTGGCTATGGTGTAACATCAACAGCAGGCGTTTTGTTCACAAAACGCCTGGATACACGGTATCCTGCCGCACTCGTACGGCAACTGTTGATATTATACCACGTCCGTCAAGCGGAGCGGCTTTTCCCGTCCGGACGGAACTGTCCCCTCGCAAAACCGGGCCGGCTGTGGTATACTGAAGAAGCCGGCATTGCTGGCGCGAGTAAGCCCGTTCCGGGCGTAGATTGGAGCGTATGGATCATGGAGCACTGGATCAACAGCGCCGTCTTTTATCATATCTATCCTCTGGGCTTCTGCGGCTGTCCGGAGTACAATCCCGGCGGGGAGCCGGTCCAGCGGCTGGAAAAGCTGCGGGAGTGGATTCCCCACCTCAAGGAGCTGGGGGTAAACGCCCTCTATCTGGGGCCGGTGTGCCAGTCGGTGAAGCACGGCTACGACACCACCGACTACTACCAGATCGACTGCCGCCTGGGAGACGTGGACTCCTTCGCCGCCCTGTGTGACACCCTCCACGAAAACGGCATCCGGGTGGTGCTGGACGGCGTCTTCAACCACGTGGGCCGGGAGTTCTGGGCCTTCCGGGACGTGCGGGAGAAGGGCCAGGCCTCCCCCTACTGCGGCTGGTTCCAGAACCTCAACTTCGGCGGCGGTTCCCCCATGGGGGACCCCTTCTGGTATGAGTCCTGGGGCGGACACTACGAGCTGGTGAAGCTCAACCTGAAAAACCCCGAGGTCCGGGATCATCTGCTGGGGGCCGTGGGCATGTGGATGGACCGATTCCACATCGACGGGCTCCGGCTGGACGCCGCCGACTGCGTGGACTTCGACTTCTTCCGGGCCCTGAAGCACTACACCAAGTCCCGGGACCCAGAGTTCTGGCTCATGGGCGAGATCATCCACGGGGACTACGCCCGCTGGGCCAATCCGGAGATGCTGGACTCGGTGACCAACTACGAGTGCTGGAAGGGCAACTGGTCGGCCCACAACTCCAAGAACTACTTCGAAATCGCCCACTCCCTCAACCGTCAGTTCGGCCCCGGCGGCATCTACCGGGGACTATGCCTCTACAACTTTACCGAAAATCACGATGTGGACCGGCTGGCCAGCACCCTCACCGACCCCGCCCTGCTGGAGAACGTCTACACCCTCCTCTACACCATGCCCGGCGTGCCCTCCATCTACTACGGCGGCGAGTGGGCCGTGGAGGGCAAGCGCACCCCCCACTCCGACGTGGTGCTGCGGCCCTGCCTGGAGCTTGCCGACATGGAAAAGCGGGACCAGAGTCTGTGCCGCCACCTCTCCGCCCTTTCCCGCATCCGCCGGGCTTTCCCCGCCCTGGCCGTGGGGAACTATGAAAACGTGGTCATCAAAAATGAGCAGCTGGTCTTTCGCCGAGCCACCTCGGAGCAGCGGATCTACGTTCTCTTCAACCTCTCCCACCAGGAGTTTGGCCTGGAGTTTCCCCACAATGAGCCGGTGCTCCAGGACGTGCTCAATAGCGACGAGATCTACCACAACGACGGCGGCCGGACCTGGGTCGTCATGCCCCCCTGTTCGGCCAAGATCCTGGTAGGCACCCCCGACCGCTTCACCTGGCGGGTGGAGGAGCCCCAGGCCGTGACCGTCCCCGTGGAGACGCCGGCAGAGCCCGAGCCCCCCACCGTCCCCGCGCCGGAGATCAAAGAGGAGCCCGTTCCCGAACCTCAGGCCGAGGTCCCCGCTCCCCAGGCGGAGGAGCCCGCCCCCAAGACAGACGCCGGACAGGTGCTGGTCCTCCTGGCCCACCCCAGCGATGACAGCCTCAACGCCGCCATGGCTAAGGCCGCCGCCGACGCCCTGCGCTCCAACGGCTACGGAGTATGGCTCCACGACCTGTGCGCCGAGGGCTTCGACCCGGTGATGCCCGCCGCCGAGGCCGCGGGCCGGCCCTCCCGGGACCCTCTGGTCCTCCAGTATCAGGAAGAGCTGAAGCAGGCCGACGGCATCGTGGTGTTCCACCCCAACTGGTGGGGCCAGCCCCCCGCCATTCTCACTGGCTGGCTGGACCGGGTGCTGCGGGAGGGCGTAGCCTACGCCCTGCCCAAGGCCGGGGAAGAGCCCGCGCCCCTATTGAGGGCCAGAGCCGCCCTGGTTTTCAATACCTCCAACACCCCCGCGCCGGTGGAGGACGCCGCCTACGGCGATCCCCTCCAGCGCATCTGGCAGAACTGCGTCTTCGGACTTTTGGCCCTGCCCGCTTTCGACCGCTGTCTCTTCCGTCCGGTGGCCGGGAGCACTCCGGAGCAGCGGACCGGCTGGTTGGGTGAGGTGGCCGCCATGGTATCCGCTTACTTCCCCAAGAAACGCCGGAAATAAGAAAGGAGGCCGCTCATGAACGGTACGGCCAAGAGGGGCTCTATCAGCTTTTTTGGACTGGTGGCCATGGGTGTGGGGTGCATGCTGGGCACCTCCTGGCTCCTCCTAACCGGCACCTGGCTGGAGACCGCACGAGGCCCCCTTAACCTGGCGGTGGCCTTTCTCCTTTGCATGGCGGTGGAGTTTCCCTTTGCCTTTGCCTATATGGAGGCCATTCCCATGCTCCCTCTCCCCGGCGGCGAGACGGTCTACGCCACCGCCGCCTTCGGGTGTCGGGGCGGCTTCCTGGTGGGCTGGGCCGGGGTTATGATGAACACCATCGTCTTCTGCTGGGTAGACCTGGCCGCCGTGTCCCTGCTGGACGAGCTCTTCCCCGTGCTGGGCCGGGCGGGGCTCCTCTACACCGCCGGGGGCTACGCCGTCACCCTGCCCAACGTCCTCATCCAGTTCCTCCTGGCCGGGACCATCCTCTATATTCAGTACCGGGGCGCCAACGTGTGCGCCGCTCTGGCCAAGATCGCCACGGTGGTCCTTCTCTTTATGTGCCTGGCCGGGCTCATCGCCGCCTTCGCCCACTTTGACCCTGCCATCTACGCCTCCGACGGCGGACTGGACTTCGACTTCACCGGCTCCATGTCCCTCCTCTCCCTGCTGGTCTTCTCCGTGGCGGGCTGGGAGACGGTGGCCAAGGCCGCCGCCGACGCCGAGGGGAAGGCTGCCCGAAAGGCAGGCCTGGCCCTCATCGTCTGTCTGGTGCTGGTCACCGGCCTATTGTGCCTGGTTTCCACCGCCGTGGCCGGGAATATGCCCTGGCGGGAAGCCGTGAAAACCACTGCTCCTTTCGCTGACATTCTGGTGGATATTACCGGCATGCCGGTGGTGCGGGTCTTACTGCTGCTCACCGCCTTCGTGGGTGCCGTGGGGGTCATGAACTCCACCCTCTACTCTGCCGCCCAGATGATCTACGGCCTGGCCGGTTCCGATCTGGTGAGCCGCTGGTTTTGCCGTCTGCATCCCAAATACGGCACCCCCACCCGCTGCACCTGGGCCTCGGCGGCCCTGGTCCTCTTCGCTCCCTTCCTGGGCAAGCTCTTCTTCCTCCCCCTCATCAACACCGCCTCCCTAGCCACCATCATCATGTGGGTGACCACCCTCTTTGCTGTGTTACGGCTGCGCAAGACCCACCCGGAGCTCCGGCGGCCCGTCTCCATGCCCGGCGGCAAAGTAACGGCGGTGCTGGGGATCATCGCCTCTCTCTTCCTCACCCTCAATCTTGTTCTCCCCTTCTCCCCCGGCGGCATGGGCGCTCTGGACTACCTGTTGGCCGGTGTGTTGGCTGTGGTGGGGCTGTTTCTCTACCACGGGCGGGACCGCACCGTTACCGATGCCGACCGCAGCCGTCGGATGTTCGGCGACCTTCTATAAACCATCAAGAAAGCGGCGTCTCTGACACGAGTCAGAGGCGCCGCTTTCTTATACCCGTTTCACCTTTACCTGGAGTTCGGTGAGGTATTCCTCCTCCAGGTCGGTGTCGTGGGCGTCGATATGGTAGAGCTCCAGAGGGGCGCCGTCCAGCGTGAGGCCCAGCGCCGCCACCCCACGGAAGAGGGTCTGGCAGTGCTCCTCCAGCCGCTCATAGGAACCCCGGTAGAAGAGACTGGCGTACTCCCCCGCCGGGAGGACCGTGTCCCGCTCCTGGTCCTCTCCAATGAGAAAGAATACAAAGGAGAAGTGCTTATAGTCCCCCGGACGCATAGCGTTTTGGGCCAGTATGGCACCCATGGTCTGCTTACCCATGATTTTGATGGTATTGCTGTGGCGCTTTTCCAGCTTTTTGAGCAGAAAGTCGATCTCCTTCTCCAGGATCACGTCCTCCTGGAGGATGACGCAGGGGCGCTCCGGCAGGGTCTGACAGGTCACCACCCCGTCCTCCACATCCCGGTAGCGCAGCAGCCGGGCACGGCGGTCCCGGTTCTCTCCACGCATCTCCATCAGTTCCGCCATCTTCCGCTCCAGCAGTTCCTCCTGCCGGTTCAGAAAGGACAGGGTCTCCGACACGCTCCGGCGGTCCAGATAGGCTCCGATCTCCTCCACGGGCACCCCAAGCTCCCGCTGGGCCCGGATGATATTCAAAGTGCAGATATCCTGGATGTGGTAGACCCGGTAGCCGTTCTCCCGCCTCTCCGGGTGGAGAAGCCCTTTTTCCTCATAGTAGCGCATGGTATCCGGGTGGATACCGAAGAGCTTAGCCAGCTCATGGATCTGATAGAGGTCTCTCATCTTTTTTCCTCCTGGGTATTGACCTTCGGATAGTCCGAGGGTTTATCATGTGCTTACAGGCGCTGATACGATTTTGGGAGGTTATCTCATTATGGACCTGATCAAGCGTTTTTTCAAGTTCGTCATCCCCTCCATCGTCTCCATGTGGATCTTTTCCCTCTATACCATGGTAGACGGGGTATTTGTCTCCCGGGGCGTAGGAGAGGTCGCCCTGCGGGCGGTGAACCTCTCCATGCCCTTTACTTCCTTTATTTTTATGGTGGGCATCCTACTAGCCACCGGCACCTCCACCGTTATCTCCATCGCCCTGGGCCGGGGGGAGCTGGAACAGGCCAGAGGCTATTTTAACCAGAACCTGGCGGTGACGGGGGCAGCCAGCCTTCTGATTACCGTCCTAGTGCTCCTCAATCTGGACACCGTGGCCCGGTTTCTGGGCGCCACCCCAGACACTCTGGTGTATGTAAAAGAATACGTGGGTACCATTGCCATCTTTGCCCTCTTTTTCACCATCTCCTACAACCTGGAGGTCCAGGTGAAGGCCAACGGCGCTCCCCATATCAGCACCGTGGGCGTTATCTCCTGCGCTCTCATGAACGTGGCTCTGGACGCCCTCTTCGTGCTGGTCTTCCACTGGGGGGTATGGGGAGCCGCCTTCGCTACCGGCCTGGCCCAGGTCACCTCTACGGCGGTCTTTTCCATGTACTTTCTCACCCACCGCCAGCGGCTCCGGTTCCAGCCCTTCCGCTGGGAGCTCTCTGCTTACCGGCGTATCCTCCCCTTGGGCCTCTCCGAGGGGCTCAATGAGCTCTCCAACGGCCTGGTCATCTTCCTTTTCAACCATGTCATCCTCCGCGTCATCGGAGAGAGTGGCCTTACCGCCTACACCATCATCAGCTACGTCAACACCCTGGCGCTCATGACCATGACCGGCATTGCCCAGGGCATTCAGCCCCTGGTAAGCTTCCATCTGGGTGCAAAGGAGCGGCCCGTCTGCCACCGCCTCCTCCGGTATGGCATGACCCTGGCCCTGACCCTCTCGGTGGTTTTCTTCCTGCTGGTGGAGGTAGGGGACGAGGCCATCGTGGGTTTCTTCCTGAACCGGGACAGCGCCATGTTCGGCTATTCCATCTCCGCCCTGGGGCTGTACGCCTTCTCCTTCCTGCCCATGGGCGCCAACGTGGTCATGGCCGCATTCTTCACCGCCGTGGAGCGGCCTGCCTTCGCCCTTTCTATCTCCTTCGGCCGGAGCCTGGTCCTCATGGCCGCCTCCCTGCTCACCCTCTCCGCCCTCTTCGGGGATACCGGCATCTGGCTTTCCACCCTGTGCTCCGAGCTGCTGTGTCTCCTCCTCACCGCCACCTGCGCCCTGGCCTATCGAAGAGGTTTGGCCCGATGAGCAGAAAAAAGCCGTAAGCCCGGCGGGCTTACGGCTTTTTTCACAATGGGGCAGTCTTACTTTACGGCAATGGCCTCGATCTCCAGCTTGGCGCTCTTAGGCAGGGCGGCCACGGCGAAGCAGGAGCGGGCAGGGCAGGGCTGGGGGAAGGCGGCGGCGTAGACCTCATTCACGGCGGCAAAGTCGGCGATGTCGGCCAGGAAAATGGTGGTCTTGACCACCTTCTCCATAGAGCTGCCGGCGGCCTCCAGCACGGCCTTCACGTTGGCCAGGGACTGCTTGGCCTGGGCGGCCACGTCCTCGGGCATGACGCCGGTAGCGGGGTCAATGGGCAGCTGGCCGGACACAAAGACCAGGCTCTCGGTGGAGATGCCCTGGGAATAGGGACCGATGGCGGCGGGCGCCTGATCCGTTACGATGGGAGTTTTCATAGTGATCGCCTCCGATAAATTTTTGTTACATTGATTATAATTTCTTATTTTCTGTTTGTCAAGCCGCTTTTCTTATTGTGCTTTTGCTCGTTCGGGTTTAAAATAAGGTCCACGAAACAGATCGCGGTCTTTGACTGCCGGAAAGGGTGACCGGACCCATGAGCAACCAAAGCAGACTGGAGCGCTACCTCCCCATAGCAGCCTTCCTCAGCGCCGTGTGCGGTGACCACTACGAGGTCATCCTCCACGACGTCTCCGATCCGGAGACATCAGTGATGGCCATCTTTAACGGCCATCTCAGCGGTCGGAAGGTGGGAGATCCCATGACCGAGCTGGCCCGCCGCCTGGTACGGGACGGGGTCTATCGGGACCGGGATTTCGTGTCCAATTATGAAGGGCGCACCCGCAACGGCAAACGCTTCGTCTCCTCCACCTACTTTATCAAGGAAGACGGCAAGCTGCTGGGGCTCATCTGTGTCAATCACGATGTCTCCGACCTCACTGCAATGGCAAGCCACCTTCAAAACCTTCTCTCAGCCTTCTCCGTCCCTGGACAGGTGCCCCCTCAGACTCCCTATACCGAAGAGCTGGACGACTCCATCCCGGAGCTCTCCACCACCCTCATCCACAACACCGTGCTCCGCCAGGGCGTCCCCGCTGGGCGCATGACTACCCAGGAAAAGGAGACCCTCATTGAGGCTCTGGAGCGTCAGGGGGTCTTCTCCACCAAGGGGTCGGTGGGTCAGGTGGCCCGGGAGCTGGACATCTCCGAACCCACCGTCTACCGCTACCTCCGCCGCATCCGAAATCGCTGACGGAATACCAAAAACCGCCGCTTTGCCGCCCCGTCGTGGGCTGGCAAAGCGGCGGTTTTTATTTTCGCCGGTCAGTCTTTTCCCGCTTTTCCGATGAGACGACCTAGGGTACAGCAGAGGGCTGCAAAGTCAATGGGTTTGGAGATATGGGCATCCATACCCGCCGCTGCGGTGGCGGCCACGTCCTCGGCGAAGGCATTGGCCGTCACAGCAATGATGGGTATCGTAGCAGCATCCGACCGGTCGAGTGCCCGGATCTTCAGGGTGGCAGTACAGCCGTCCAGTTTGGGCATCTGAATATCCATTAGAATGGCATCAAAGGTATGGGGTAGAGATGTTGCAAAGTACTCCACCGCCTCCAGCCCATCCCATGCCTGGGTAACCTTCATGCCGTTCATAGCCAGGATCTCGGTGGCGATCTCCATATTCACTGCATTGTCCTCTGCCAGGAGGATGTGCCTTCCCTCAAGAGAGATAGGATTGTCCATCGTGCCGCCGCAGGGGTGTTCCTCCTGCTCCGCTGACTGGAAGGGCAGCTCCACAGTAAATGTAGTCCCCTTTCCCAGCTCGCTCTCCACCTGGATCTGGCCGCTCATCTGGCCGACCAGGTTCTTGACGATGGGCATACCCAACCCCGTCCCCATCACCTGGCCGGCGCTGAATCGGGTCTCTCTGGCATAAGGTTCAAAGATCTGGGGCAGAAACTCCTTGGACATGCCCAGGCCTGTGTCCCGCACTACGATCCGGTATTTGACCTGATCCTGAAAGGAGAGCTGCTTTACCTCCACCACCACTGTGTCCCCCTTCTGGGTAAACTTAAAAGCGTTGGAGAGCAGATTGTTCATGATCTGGCTGATCCGGAAGGGATCTCCCAGCACCACGGTATTACGGATCTCAAAGCCGGTACAGAAGTGTTTTCCCTCCTCCTCCGCCTGGATTCGGAAGGGGGCGGCGCAGGACTCGATACACGCCTTGAGATCGAACTGACGGTCATCCAGGACCACCTTGCCCTGCTCCAGCCGGGACATATCCAGAATATCATTGATGAGCCCCAAAAGCTGCCGTCCGGAGTCGGTAATTTTCTCTAGGTAGTCCCGGACCCGCTCCGGCTCTTGCACGTGCTTCTTCGCCACATCGGTGAGCCCAATGATGGCGTTGAGCGGGGTACGCATGTCGTGGGACATGTTGCTGAAAAAGGCCTGCTTGGTCTTTTCGCTCTGCCGTGAGGACTCCAGGGCATTCTCCAACAGTTTCCGCTCTTCCAACTGCCGGCGTTTCTCCCGATCCACCTCCCGAAAGGACAGCACCGCCTCGCCCTCCCCCAATGTCTCATCGAAGAGGATGCACATGTTCACCCAGCGGTACTCTGTCCCGAAGCGGCGGCGGAAGTCACCTCCGAACTCCCGGACCCCCTGCTCCACCAGCTTTTGGACATTGGTCAGGGAAAAATCCTCCATGTACTCCTGATAGGCGGCCTCCTCCATAACATCCCCAGCCATATGTACGAGATCCTGGTACCGCCCTTGGACGGGCAGGATCTGCTTGGCCTCCTCGGAGCCTTTGATGATCTCATAGGTGCCCCGCCGCACATCCACACGATAGAGGGCGTAGTAAGAGTTGCCCAGAACAGTCACCGTCTCATTGGTCCGCTCCATTCGAACACTGAGCAGAATCTCCCGCCAGGTGAGGAAGCCCACACTCAAGAGGCTGAACAGGAAGGCCACTACGAATACCGCCGTAGCCTGTTCCAGCTCCTGGAGAATGGTCTCATGGGGGACCGTGATGATCGAGAGCCAACCGTTGGGCATATTGCTATAGTAGACGCTGCGCTTTCTACCCCCCAGGTCGATGAAATATGCGTTATACTTCTCCAGCTCCCCCACCTGGATCTGGGACTGGAGTTTCTTCACATAGGCGTCCAGCTCATCCTGGTCATCGGAGACCGGGGTCTGAAGATATATCAAGTTTCCTTCCGTATCACAGAGGTAGAAGGATGCCCCCTCCGGTAAATCCAACACGTTGGAGTGCAGCTGGAAATCCTCCAGGAAGATATCAAACGCCAGTACCGCATCAGAATTCCGGCATTTTTGGGCCACCGTGATAACGGGTGCGCCATTTACTCCGTCGGCGTACACATTGGTGAAGATCACATTGCCGTCCGCCGCCAGAGCACCGCGATACCAGACGGCATCGCTTACATCGTAATCCTCCATGCCCTCCCACGGATTGGCCGCAAAGATTCTGCCGTTAAGAACGGCATAGGGGTCCACTGTCCCCACCCCCAGCACATCATGGAGCCTCTGAAAATACATGGAAATCCACAGTTGGACATCCTCGGAATCCGATTCCTCCTGGAGTTGCCAATCGATGGCCTCCGTGCCGAAGGTGATGAGGGTCTCATAGACAGTCAGGTTATTCCGCTCCTCTGCGGCATAGCTTTTGGCCAGTGAAGTCCCCAGCGTTTTGGCATTTTTCAGCAGATCTATCCGCAGAACGTGGTAACATGCCGCACCGATGACCAGGAAGGCCAGTAGAATCAAAAGGTTGGTCCACACATGCCGAAAGATCCGCTTCCGCCTTCGGCTGGCGGCCTTCATTCAAAGCTCTCCCGTATGGCCTGACTCACCAGATCATAGGACTGGGTGATGGCCGGCATCAGACCGGCGGCCCCAGCTTCATTTCCCTCCCGGAGCATCTGGACCTGCCTGGTGAAAAGATCGAACAGTTCCGTCATGGAGAGGTTCCCGCACACACCCTTCAGGTTGTGGGAGGCCGTGACAGCCCCCTCCCGGTCGCCAGCATCCAGCGCCGTCCGGAGCGCCATGCAGTTGTCATCCTCCAGGAATTTTTTCAAAAACCGCTCCAGCAGCACGTCACTGCCCATAAAACGCTCCAGTGCGCCGTCCACGTCGATCCCTGCCGCCTTCAGGCGGGTACGCTTTCCCTCATCCATACCTTTTACGCCTCCCCATTGGTACCGTAAAATTTCCAGATCTCCTGCTCAACCGCGAGAAATCGCTCCAAAATCGCCGGGTTAAAGACCCCGCATTGTCCCTCCTGAATCATCTTCAGGGCTTCCTCCCGTGCGAATGCATCCTTATAGACCCGTTTACTCACCAGGGCGTCATATACGTCGGCCAGGGAGACAATCTGAGACCAGAGAGAGATCTCATCCCCCTTCAGACCGTCGGGATAGCCCCGGCCATCCCAGCGCTCATGGTGGTGCCGGGCAATGTCGCAGGCGTAGCGATAAGCTCCGTGCTCCTTGAGCTGGGGAATGTGCTCCAGCATCCGCTCACCCTGGACGGTGTGGGTCTTCATGATCTCAAATTCTTCCGGCGTCAGCCGTCCCGGCTTGTTGAGAATGGCGTCCGGAATGGCGATCTTCCCCACATCATGGGTGATAGCCGCCAGGGCGATGGAGTCCACCTCCTCCGGCGTCAGCCCCTCCCCTAGCTCAGTTTGGGTAAGCATATACCGGGTGATATTGTGGATACGGCGAATGTGCTCCCCAGACTCACCGTTACGAAACTCGATAGCAGCGGAAAGAGATTCGATCATGCCCCGGTTGAGCTCGATGATCTGTTCCGCTTGGCGCAACAGCTCCGACTGCTGCCGCTCCACCACGCTGCCTAGGCGCCTCCGAGCCTGGTAGAGCTCCACCACCGACTTCACCCTCCGGTCCACCATATAGGGTATGACGGGCTTGCTGATGACGTCCATGACTCCCAGCTCATAGGCTTCCCGCATGGTGGCGTCACTCGCCTCCGCCGTGATGAGGAAAATAGGGATGTAGGCGGGGATCCCCTCCTCCTTCAACCGACGCAGCACCTGGAGGCCATCCATCTCTGGCATCACCACATCCAGAAGCACCGCGCACAGCTGCTCCTTGTGGCGGAGGATTTTCTCCAGTCCCTTCTGTCCGTTTTCGGCCTCCGCCACCTTGTATTGGGAAGAAAAAATGTTCTCCAGAATCGCACGGTTGATCTCATCGTCATCCACGATCAGGATCGTGTCATAAGTGCTTTCCGCCGGTACGTTGGTCCGTTCCTCTTCCATCCGACTCATCCCTTTTCGGCGTCAACTGCTCTTAATTTGATACTTATACTCTTAGTTATTTTTATTATAATACCTTCTACTTCCGACCGCAAGCATGAAAGTCAGTATTCCCAAGCCTTTCCACTCCACTGGCTTACCTGAAAAAAGAAAAATGGTCCTGCTCGCATGTTGGTATGCGAACAGGACCGCTCTTTTCCAGATCAGAAAAATTTCTCTTGGTAGCCCAGCACAAAAATGGCCAGGACGATGAAAGGAAGAATAAAGGTGAAGTAGAACCGCAGCTTGGCAGGGAACCGGATCCCCTTTCCCTGATCGGCCTCCCGCAGGAAGTTCTCATAACCCCAGGCGTATTTCTTGGAGACCACGCAGAACAGCAGGTAGAGCAGGGAACCAAGGGGCAGCAGGTTCTGGGAAACGATGAAGTCCTCCAGGTCCAGCACGCCGGTACCAGGCCCAAAGGGCTGGAAGCCAGAGAGGACGTTGAAGCCCAGCAGGCAGGGCAGACTGAGTACGAAAATCAGAATTAGGTTGGCCCACACCGCCTTTTTTCGGGGCACGTTCCACTTGTCCATCCAGCAGGAGATGATGTTCTCAAAGACGGCGGTGACAGTGCTCATGGCGGCGAAGGACATAAACACAAAGAAGAGGGCGCCCCACAACCGACCGCCGGGCATCTCATTGAAGATGTTGGGCAGGGTGACAAAGATCAGGTTGGGGCCTGCGTCGGGCTGCACCCCGAAGGCGAAGGCGGAGGGGAAGATAATGAGGCCGGAGACGAAGGCTACAAAGGTATCCAAGATAGTGATGTTGATGACCTCGCCCATGAGGCTGCGCTCCCGGCCGATATAGCTGCCGAATATGGCCATGGCGCCAATGCCCAGGCTCAGGGTGAAGAAGGCCTGACCCATGGCGGCGTAGATGGCCTCACCCATGCGGAAGTTGCCGTCAACGTCATAGAGGAGATTCTGGAAGTCGGGCTTGAGATAGAACTCCAGACCAGCCGCGGCTCCGGGCAGGGTGATGGCCCGGATGGCCAGCACCACCAGCAGGAACAGCAGGCAGAGCATCATGGCCTTGTTGATCTTCTCCACGCCGTTTTTGAGGCCACGGCTGCACACCAGCATACCCAGGACCACCACCACGGCCACAAAAATGGTCTGGAGCACCGGGTCAGCGGTGACGGCGCCAAACTCGGCCCCTACGCCGGCGGTATCCAGGCCCACAAAGTCGCCCTTGATCATTTTGATAAAGTACAGGATGAGCCAGCCGGCAATGGTGGTGTAGTACATCATGAGCAGATAGTTGCCCGCCATGCCAAACCAACCGTACCAATGCCATTTGGTGCCCTTGGGCTCCAGCGCCTGGAAAGAGCACAGAATGCTCTTCTGGCTTGCCCGGCCCACGGAGAACTCCATGACCATGATGGGAATACCCATGATGACCAGGAAAAACAGATACACCAGCACGAATGCGGCGCCGCCGTACTGTCCCACGATATAGGGAAAACGCCACACGTTGCCAAGGCCGATGGCGCAACCGGCCGAGATCAAAATGAATCCCAGCCGGGACGAAAATTTTTCTCTTTCCTTCTCCAAAACGTTGTTCCTCCACTTTCTCAGATCAATGGGAGTTGCTCCCAAACGTGAGACAACGGGGCGTCGAGAGCGCCGGTCAGAAAGGGGTGCCCTTCCCTGTCCGGCGTCCTCGACGGCCCGCCCGCTCTCACGCTGCCGCTCAGCTCTCCGCCTTCAGTTTGGCCATGGCGGCCTTGGCGGCGTTCTGCTCGGCCTCTTTTTTGCTCCGGCCCTCACCGGCACCGATGGGCTGACCGTTCAGGTCCACCTCCACGGAGAAGACCTTGGCGTGGTCCGGCCCGCTCTCTCCCATGAGACGGTAGCTCAGCACCCGGCCGCTCTCACGCTGTACCAGCTCCTGGAGGGCCGTCTTGAAGTCACGGACCGCTCCCTCCTGCTCCCGCTCGTTGTTGGTCAGGATGAAGTTGGTGATGAGCTTCCGGGCGGAGCCGATGCCGCCGTCTAGGTATACGGCGGCAATGACCGCCTCCACCGCGTCGGCCTGGATGGAGGGCCGTTTCCGGCCGCCCCCGGCGTCCTCGCCCCGGCCCAGCTTCAGGTACTGCCCCAGCTCCAGCTGGGCAGCCACCTCCACCAGGCTGTCCTCACACACCAGGGCCGCACGGGTCCGTGTGAGCTCGCCTTCAGGCATGTCCGGATGGGTGCGGTAGAGATGGTCTGCCACCACCATCCCCAGCACGGAGTCACCCAAAAACTCCAGTCGCTCGTTGCTGGTCTCACCCTTGCTCTTATTCTCGTTGGCGTAGGAGCTATGGGTCAAGGCATTCTCCAGCAGCCGACGGTCATGAAAGGTATATCCCAGCTTTTCTTCCAGTTTTTCCATGTCTGTTCCACCTCCCTATACGCAAAGAGAGGCCCCGCCGAAGCGGGGCCCTCCCAGTTATGTCTGCTCAGGCGTCCAGCTTGTTCTGGAGATAGTTCACCAGGTCGCCCACAGTGGCGATGCCGGCAATGTCCTCCTCGCTCATCTCAGACACGCCGAACTCCTCCTCCAGGGCCATGGACAGCTCCACGATGTCCAGAGAATCAGCGCCCAGGTCGTCCGTGAAGGTGGTCTCCATGGTGATGGTGTCGGCCTCCACGCCGAACTGCTCAGAAATGAGGTCACACAGCTTCTCAAAAATCATGTTTCGATCGACTCCTTAGACAGGATTATTTACACACACATAATAGGGATATTTTCCCGCACTGTCAATAGCTTATTTTAAATTTCCGCTTTGGTACCGCCATCAGAAGTCTTTTCCAGGCGCATATGGTCGATATTCTCCACCACATCCTCGATGATGCCGGAGCCGGCGAAAGTGGCCGCCTGCCGGATGGCGTTCTTGATGGCGTAATCATTGGATGAGCCGTGGGCCTTGATGACGGGCTTGGAAATGCCCACCAGGGCGGTGCCGCCCACCTCGCCGGCATCCATGAGCTTCTTGAAGTTCATGAGGCCATCCTTGACACATAATGCGCCCAGCTTGGTGATAAGGCTCTTCTTGAACATGGCCTTAAGCTCCTTGGCCATAAAGCCGCCGGTTCCCTCCATGGTTTTGAGGAAGATATTTCCCGAATAGCCGTCGGACACGATGACGTCCACCTCGCCGTAGACGGCCTCCCGGGCCTCAATGTTGCCCACGAAGTTGATACGGCCCTCCTGACCGGCCTTGGTGAGGAGGGCGTGGGCCTCCCGCTGGAGGTCGGTGCCCTTGGAGGGCTCCACACCGATGTTGAGGAGGCCCACCTTGGGCTCAGGGCGACCCAGAATGCGCTCGGCGTAGTAGGAACCCATGAAGGCGAACTGGAGCAGATACTCCGGGGTGCACTCGGCGGTGGCCCCGGCGTCAATGAGGATGGCGCCGCCCTTCCCGGTGGGCACCACGGGGGCCAGGGCCGCACGGCGGATGCCCTTGATGCGCTTGACCATCAGGGTGGCGGCGGAGAGCAGGGCCCCGGTGCTGCCGGCGGAGACAAAGGCGTCCCCCTTCCCCTCCTTGAGCAGATTGAGGCCCACGGTGAGGGAAGAGTCTTTCTTCTCCTTGAAGGCGGTGGCGGGGTTATCGCACATCTCCACCACCTGGTCGGCGTGGGCGATCTCCAGCCCGGCGGGCAGGTTGTCCATGCCGTCGTCCTTCAGGCAGCGGAGGATCTCCTCTCCCCGGCCCACCAGAATGACCTCCACCCCGTACTCCTGGATGGCGGCCACGGCACCCCGGACATTGCTCTGGGGGGCGTTGTCGCCGCCCATGGCGTCTACGATGATCTTCATGAGATCCCTCTTTTCGTATCGTTTTCTTCCTCCTTGCGGCCAAGGAGATAATCGGCGGAGACGTTATAGTGCTCACAAATGGCGCAGAATCGCTCCAAAGTGGTGGTTTTTATCCCCTTTTCCATCTCGCTCACCTGATTGGTGGAGACTCCAATGGCTTTGGCCAGCTGGGCCTGCGACTCGCCGGATTTTTTCTCAGCTCACGGAGCCAAGCACGAAACACATCCCGATCAAATATACGATCTCCTTGGCAATTCATCTAAAAGATGATTCACATAGGAGGTTGTTCTCCTGTTCCACTCGTTTCCTCTGTAAGTCCAAGGAGGTAGTCGGCGGACACCTCAAAAAACACGCAGAGGTCATAAAGCCGGGCCATGGAGGTAGCAGAGTTTCCCTTTTCCATGTCACCCACCTGCGTACTGGTAATACCCATGACCCTGCCAAGCTGGGAAGCCGTCATGCCTTTTTCCTCCCGCAGAGCACGAAGCCGGGCGCCAAATATTTTTTTATCAAACACGGCACTCCCCCCTTGTATTTTCAGATTTAATCTCATATTCTAGATTCAGATTAAATCTTATTTCTGTGAGGTGTTCTTCATGCTTGACTACATAAAAGAACTCTATCTCTTGGAGAGCGAGGCCAATCGTCTGCCCCTCTGGGAAGAGACAGAGTATCCCTCCGCAGTGCTGGAGCTGGACTGCTGCCACATCCAAATCCAAAAGGCTATGGGCAAAGAATTTTTTTGAGCGCTACTACGACCTGCTGGCCCACCACCGGGACTTGGAGGAGATGACCTGCTTCCGCCACGGCTTTCACCTGGCGGTGCGGCTGCTGACCGGCTGAGCCGGCTCAGACCTCCAGTCCGGCCAGAATGTCCAGCGCCCGGCGGCTCAATTCCGCGTTTTTATTCCGCTTGTCTCCCCACGAAATGGTCATTTCGTGGGGACCCCTATCTTCTTCACTTCCTCGGGGCGA
>NZ_CALXEE010000049.1 GCF_944387245.1 uncultured Intestinimonas sp.
CTCACCACCTATTGCTATTTTACCTCTTGCAAACGAAAAAGCCCAGCTTTCGCTGGACTTTTTCGACAGGCTGAAGTCCCGGCTCCCCATGGAGCCGGGACTTTTTCATTTCTGGGACTTCTCTCCTCTGTTTTTGACAAGACCGTATAGCCGGATGAGAAAGGCAATCCAGAACAGGACGGCACAGATGATGTTCATCGGCAAGAGGAACTCCGGGGGCGGCTCGTGACGGGTATATACTGCAAGGACCACGCAGTTGACGGTCCAGACGATGGCCGCCGCCCCCGTCACCACCAAAGTCAGGAATCCCGCGATTTTATGCCTCACCACATCTCCTCCTACCCTGAACCTACTGTCTCTCTGTTCATGCACACCATATTCCGATCCGCTTTTAAAGAGCGATCAGTGCTGATGCGCCCTCCGGACAATGCCAAAAGCGAACATCGCACAGCCGAGCACGCCAATCACCCCTCTCCAAACCATCCCGGAAACAGAAAGAATGGTGGGAAGTGGGCAGACTGCGGCAAACAGGATCAGCAGCAATCCCACAATGGACAAAACGATCTTATTCATAACAGAACGACCCCTAAAAAGATGAAATCTCGCCGAACCTATCCTTCCACGGTCTTTGTGGTGAGCCGCACGGCCCGCTGGTATTTGGACTCGGAGGCCGGCCGCAGCTCGGAAAGGCGCAGAGCGGACACCACTCGCTCCAGGTCAGCCTGGGTGCCGGACCGAGCCTCGATCTCCACCTGACGCTCCCGGTACTCCTGGCCGGTGGACGGATTTTGATAGGTCACGTCGTCAAAGGCCAGTTCGAACCGCCCCCCCGCTGTCCGGGACACCTCGTAGGTCCGGCGGAGGTTGACCACCACCGCCATTGGCATCAGGGCTTCCAGGTCCACCTCCGGAAGATAGGTCCGCAGAAAGGCTCTGGGGTCGGCCTCCCCGTTCAGGACCAGCTCGTCCTCCCGCCGCAGAAAAGTACCTCCCTCACTGCGGAGCATGGACTTCACCGAGAGAAGGCGCTTCTCCCCCTTCTCCCGCAGGCGCAGGGAACCGCCCCCCTTGAGGATGGCCTCCCCGGGAGTATCGAAATAGGTATCCTGCTGGGGCGTTTCCTCCACAAAGGTCACCTGATAGCCCGCCCGGCTCAGCTGGGAGATAAGTTGGGTCTGGACCGCCCATGGCCGCGTGGAATCCACCACATATTTCTGCTCTAGTTCGGTGCCCATAGTCTTACCTCGTCAGGAAGGCGGCCACCGCCACGTTGTACTCCGGCAGGCCCTCCTTAGCCCACAGCAACTCCAGATCCAGCTGGTCCCGGGCCAGTCCGGTGAGGTCGAAGCCGAAGGCGGAAAAAGAATACCGCAGCCGCTCCGGCCGACGGCAGATCCGGCCGATGATCCGGCTGCACTTCTCACACTGCTCGCAGCGCCCCGCCGCCACCGTATAGGAGCCGGGCACCGCCTGCTCCATCTGGAGCAGAACCTCCAGCAGGGCCTTCTTCACCACGCCATAGCTGGCACTTCTGACTTCGTCAGCCGCTTTGTCCGAGACCAACGCCCTGGCCCGCTGCTCGTCGTCGTAGATCACCTTGATACCAATAAGGTAGACTGTACGGTAGCCCCCCAAAAGCTCCTCCGCCGCCGGTACCCCCGGCGGACAGGACCAGTTCATATTGTGGTCCGGACAGTGGAGGCAGGCATCCCGGAACAGGTCAGGAAAACAATACCTGTCAAGCCATTCCCTCACCGGCAGGGCCTTCACCCGCACCTCTGTGGTATACATGTCCTCACGCCTTTCCTGTACCCGCGCCAGGCGGGGACTCTCTTTGTTCCATCATAGCATTTCCCGCCCCTCTTGGCAAGAGAAACAAGTTTGGAGTATCCAAACCATCCCAAATGTGGTAAACTGGTCAAAACAACCACGTTTGGAGGCAAGCGTATGGGCAGATATATCCTGGCCCTGGACCAGGGCACCACCAGCTCCCGGGCCATTCTATTCGACGAGAAGCAGGCCATTACCGGGGTGGCTCAGAAGGAGTTCCCCCAGCTCTACCCCAGAGAGGGCTGGGTGGAACACGATCCCATGGAGATCTGGTCCTCCCAGTACGCCGTCATGATGGAGGTACTGGCCAAAACCGGGGTCTCCCCGTCGGAGGTGGCCGCCATCGGCATCACCAACCAGCGGGAGACCACCATCCTCTGGGACAAGGCCACCGGCAAGCCCATTCACAACGCCATCGTCTGGCAGTGCCGCCGCACCGCTCCCCTGGTAGACAGGCTTCTCTCCGATGGCCTGGGGGACCACATCCGCAGCACCACCGGCCTGGTGCCCGACGCCTACTTCTCCGCCACCAAGATCCGGTGGCTCCTGGACCACGTGGAGGGAGCCCAGGAGAAGGCGGAGTGGGGTGAGATTCTCTTCGGCACCGTGGACACCTGGCTCCTCTGGAAGCTCACCGGCGGGACAGTCCACGTCACCGATGTGACCAACGCCTCCCGGACCATGCTCTTCGACATCCGCCGCCTGGACTGGGACGACACCCTGCTCTCCGCCCTGAACATCCCCCGGGCTATGCTGCCGGAGGTCCGCTCCTCCAGCGAGGTCTACGGCTATGCCCAGCTGGGGGAGACCAGGGTGCCCATCTCCGGCATCGCCGGCGACCAGCAGGCTGCCCTCTTCGGCCAAACCTGCTTCGCCCCCGGAGAGGCCAAAAACACCTACGGCACCGGCTGCTTCCTCCTTATGAACACCGGCGAGACCCCCTGCGTCAGCAGCAACGGCCTCATCACCACCATCGCCGCGGGCCTGGGCGGCAAGGTCCAGTACGCCCTGGAGGGCTCCGTCTTTGTGGGCGGCGCCGTCATCCAGTGGCTCCGGGATGAGCTGCGCTTCCTCACCGAGAGCCGGGACGCCGAGTACTACGCCCAGAAGGTGGACGACACCGGCGGGGTCTACCTGGTGCCCGCCTTCACAGGGCTGGGGGCGCCCTATTGGGACATGTATGCCCGGGGCTGTCTGGTGGGCATCACCCGGGGCACTCGCAGGGAGCACATCATCCGGGCGGCCCAGGAGTCCATCGCCTATCAGGTCCGGGACCTGGCCGCCGCCATGGAAAAGGACACCGGTGTGCCTCTCCAGGCCCTCCGGGCCGACGGCGGAGCGAGTCGAGACGGCTTTTTGATGCAGTTCCAGGCCGACATTCTGGGCCGGGATGTGGTGCGTCCCGTCATTCGGGAGACCACCGCCCTGGGCGCCGCCTACCTGGCCGGTCTGGCGGTGGGGGTCTGGCGGGATCGGGAGGAAATCCGGGGCCTGTGGCGGAAGGATGTGACCTTCACCCCGGACATGACCGACGACCGCCGGGAAAAACTGCTGAAGGGCTGGCACCGTGCGGTGAAGCGCAGTCTGGATTGGGCCAGAGAGGACGCGGAATGACCAAGAGCGCCCCGGAGCGATTGCTCCGGGGCGCTCTTCATACTTGTGGTTACAGGTCCAGGATGCGGCCGTCGGTGGAGATGACGGTCACCTGCCAGGGGATGAGCTTGCCGCAGTTCTGGAGGGCACGCTTCACGGCGTTCTCCAGGCCGCCGCAGCAGGGCACCTCCATGCGGACCACGGTGACGCTCTTGATGTCATTCTGCCGCAGGATCTCGGTGAGCTTGTCGGCATAGTCCCCCTCGTCCAGCTTGGGGCAGCCCACCAGAGTGATCCGCCCCCGGATGAAGTCCCGGTGGAAGGCGGCGTAGGCATAGGCGGTGCAGTCGGCGGCCACCAACAGCTTGGCCCCGTCAAAGTAGGGGGCGTTCACCGGCACCAGCTTGATCTGCACCGGCCACTGGGAGAGCTGGCTCTCCTCTGCCGCAGCAGGAGCGGCGGGGGCGGCGCAGGGGGTACGCTGGATGCTCCGGGACTGGCTGCCGGGGCAGCCGCAGGGCAGGGGCCCGCCCGCCTTGGAAGCCTTGGCCTTCTTGGCCGCCTCCACGGCGGCGGCGTCGTAGGCCGGTGCCTCCCGGACTTCAAAGGTGATGGCGCCGGTGGGGCAGGCGGGCAGGCAGTCCCCCAGCCCGTCGCAGTAGTCCTCCCGCAGCAGATGGGCCTTGCCCTCCACCATGCCGATGGCACCCTCGTGGCAGGCGGCGGCGCACAGGCCGCAGCCGTTGCACTTCTCCTGGTCAATTTTGATGATCTTGCGCTCCATGTTTATTCCATCCTTCCGAATTTCATTTCTTTCCCGGCGGCGGCGTACTTCTTCCGCTTGCCGGTGAGGCCGGTGATCTTCACTCTCCAGACACCGGTACGGTCCAGGCTCCGGGCCACAGAGGCCTCGAAGTCCGCCATGTTGGAGGGGACATGCCGCTGGCACAGCAGGCGCAGGGCTTCGGTCTTTTCCATCGGATCGGTGACCTCCTCGGCCAGGCCGAAGGCCACCGCCGACTCGTACTCGGTGGTGAACTTGTCGGGCGGGATGTGGGTATCCCCCACCGCCGTCACGCACACCCGGCCGTCCCGGCGGAGGCAGTCCACCTTCTGTCCCTCCAGGGCACAGTGGAAGAAGAGCTCCTCCCCCCGGCGGGCGATGGTCACCGGCACGTTATAGGGCCAGCCCTCCGGGCCGGTCATACCCAGCACCGCATACTCGCACTTGTCCAGCACCATCCGGGCAAACTCGGCGTCCATCTCCCGGTCTTTTCTCCTCATTTCCGGTCCCCCCTTGTTTTTCTGTGCTTATTATCGTATACTGGAGCTCCAAAGTCAGTTGGAATTCCAACAAGTAGGAGTCTATCATGAAAAAATATCTGGAAATTCTCCGCCGTTCCCCCCTCTTCCGGGGCATTGCGCCGGAGGAGCTGGAGCAGCTCATCCCCTGCCTGGGGGGCGGCGCCCGGCGCTACGGCGCCGGGGCGGCCATCCTGCTGGCGGGAACCCCCGTCGGCCAGATGGGGCTGGTGCTCTCAGGCCGGGTCCAGGTGGTACGGGAGGAGTTCTCCGGCCACCGGGCCCTTCTGGCCGAGCTGGAGCCTGGGGAACTCTTCGCTGAGACCTTCGCCTGCGCCCCCGCCCTGCCCGGCGGCCTGCCGGTGACTGTTCTGGCCACCCAGGACTGTGAGGTACTTCTGCTAGACCTTCAGCGCGTGGTGCGTTCCTGTCCCAACGGTTGTCCCTTCCACAGCCGGCTGGTAAGCAATCTGCTGGGGGTGCTGGCTGGGAAGAACCTGGCCCTCAATCGCCGGATGGTTCACCTCTCCCGCCGCTCCACCCGGGAGAAGCTCCTCTCCTACCTCTCGGAACAGGCCGCCATGGCCGGTGGGATGGAGTTCACCATCCCTTTCGGGCGGCAGGAGCTGGCCGATTACCTGTGTGTGGAGCGCAGTGCCATGTCCGCCGTCCTCTCCCGGCTCCGAGCTGAGGGAGTGCTGGAGACTCACCGGAACCACTTCAAGCTCCTCCGGCTCCCGGAGGAGGCGCTCTGAAACGGCTCTTCCCTTTTGCCGCCCCAGCGTGTAAAATAGCCGTGAGAGACAACGAAACACAAGGAGGATACGAGCATGCAGAAACCTGTTTTGGTGGTGATGGCCGCGGGTATGGGCAGCCGTTACGGCGGCCTCAAGCAGCTGGACCCCGTGGGGGAACACGGTCAGCTCATCATCGACTACTCCATCTACGACGCCCGGCGGGCGGGATTTGAGACGGTGGTCTTCGTCATCAAGCACGCCATCGAGGACACTTTTAAGGCCGGCATTGGCGACCGGCTGGGCAAGGTCATGGACGTGCGCTACGCCTATCAGGAGCTGGATGACCTGCCCGAGGGCTATACGGTCCCCGAGGGCCGGGTGAAGCCCTGGGGCACCTGTCACGCCATTCTGGCCGCTCGAAAGGTGGTGGACGGCCCCTTCGCCGTCATCAACTCCGATGACTATTACGGCCCCGAGGCCTTTCGGGAGATGTACGACTACCTCTCCACCCATGAAGACCAGCCCGGCTGCTATGAGTACGCCATGGTGGGCTACCTGCTGGGGAACACCGTCACCGAGCACGGCCATGTGGCCCGCGGGGTATGCGTGGAGACGGAGGATCACTTCCTCAAGAGCGTTACCGAGCACACCCACATCGAAAAGGACGGGGAGGACGCCCGCTCCACCCAGGACGGCGGACAGACCTGGCAGCATCTGGCCGGGGATACCATCGTATCCATGAACCTGTGGGGCTTCACCCGCAGCTTCCTCACCGAGGCGGAAGCCCGCTTCCCCGCCTTCCTGGACCGGGCACTGAAGGATGACCCCATCAAGGGGGAATACTTCCTGCCCAGCGTGGTGAGCGCCCTCATCGGGGAGGGCAAGGCCCGGGTGAAGGTCCTGCGCAGCCGGGACCGCTGGTATGGCGTCACCTACCACGAGGACAAGCCGGTGGTGGTGGCCGCCATCGCCCGTATGACCAAAGAAGGGCTCTACCCCGCCGACCTGTGGGGCGAATAAGGCAAAAACGAAAAAACGGCGTGTGCACACTGCACACGCCGTTTTTTGTGCGCTGGCTTCAGCCGCAGACCCCGTTCTTCACGTGGACGATGAAGTCCTGGACGTTGGTGACGATGGTCTTGACCGTCAGGCTGCCCCGGTCCCGGAGCTTGTTGACGGCAAACTCCGAGATGTCCACCGAGTAGAAATAGAGGGGACGGACCACCCCATCCACCACCCGGTAGCAGGGGGTCATATTGCCGGTGGCCACGGTATGTAGGGTGGAGGCCATGCAGATGATGGTGGTGGCCTTCCGGATGAGGTTGCGCATGGCGTCCTGGCCCTCGTACACGTTGCCGTACACCTCGGGCAGGGGACCATCGTCCCGGACGGAGCCCACCAGCACGAAGGGAACGCCCTTCTTCACGCACTCGTAGATGATGCCGTCCTTCACGGCGCCGGAGTCCACAAAGGCCTGGATGGACCCCAGGCGGCGGACGTCGTTGATGGTGTCGATGTGGTTGTAGTGGCCGTTGGGCTGGCTGCGCTGGGTATAGATGTCCTGACCCAGGGCAGTGCCCCGGCAGCCGGCCTCCAGGTCGTGGGTGGCCAGAGCGTTGCCCCCCAGCACCCCGTCCACAAAGCCCTCCCGCACCAGGGCGGCAAAGGCAGACCGGGCGTCGGCGTCGAAGGTACAGGCGGGACCCATGACCCACAAAATATTGCCGTGCTCCCGCTCGTGGCGGAGGAGCTCATACATGGAGTCGTAGTCCATGGAGTAGGCCGTCTCACGGCTGCGGCCCTGGCGGAAGGAAAAGGCCTCCCCTTCCGCGCTCCGCTCCTCTTCAAAGCCGGTGGTGTGGACGTAGATGCCCTGGCTGCCGTCCTCAGTACGGCCCACCGCCACCGGGTCACCCGCCTTCACATTGCGGAACTCCACGATGGAGATGCCGCCGTCCCGGCAGACGGCCACGCAGTCCATGCGGCTCTCCTGGGCCAGCACCCAACGGCCGCCCAGGCGGAAATACTCCGGGAACATGGTAGTGGCATGGTACCCTTCGGGCACCACCCCGTCCTTGGGGGCGGGGACCAGAGACACATCGGGGGCCTCGCCGAGGCCCAGGGCAGCAAAGTCGGGGGCATGGTATGCAGGCAGTACAAAACTCATGTTCCAGATCTCTCCTTCTTAAATTCTCTGATCCGCACGCACGGCGGCGTCACTTCAAAAGGTCCGATTCCTCCGGGTGGTCCTGGAACCAGGCCACGGCGTAGGAGCATACCGGTACCACCTTCAGCTCCCGCTGCCGGCAGCGTTTGGCCACGGCGGCCATCAGCTTTCCCGCCGTCCCCTGTCCCCGGAGCTCCGGCGAGACATAGGTGTGGTCGATGGATACGGCCCGGTCTGATCGCTGGTGGAAGGTGACCTGGGCCGCCATGCGGCCGGACTCGTCCTTGACGTAGATCCGCTCGGCCTCATAGATGAATTCCATAGGCTTTCCTTTCCGCGCCAAAAGCGCCCGCGTGATATACATACAGTATACCACACGGGCGCCTTGTTGCCCACCCCCTGTTTTCGTCAACCGGAGGTGGGGAAGGTCACCTCCACGGTGAAGAGGTCGGCGTCGGTCTCCACCCGGAGGGTGCCGCCGCAGGCGGCGGTGAAGCTGCTGGCGATGGCCAGGCCCAGACCGCTGCCGCCGTCGGTGCGACTGACGTCTCCGCGGACGAACCGGGCGGTGAAATCCACCCCGGAGGGCAATTCGTCCCGGGAGGTATTCTTCACTCGGGCCACTGCCCGGCCCTCAATAACCTCCAGAGTGACATAGACCCGGCTGCCCTCCAGGGAGTAGCGGAGGGCATTCTGGATCAGGTTCTGGAAGACCCGGTAGAGCCGGTCCCCGTCGGCGGTGATCCACACCGGATTGCTGGGCAGTGTGGTGCGGAAGGTGAGGCCACTGCGGCGGATGGTCTCGTCCATGTCGGCCATGGTCTGGTCCAGCAGGCGGGTGAGGTCCAGCTGTTCCATGTGCAGCGGCAGCTCCCCGGAGGCCGCCTTGCTCACCTCAAAGACGTCCTGCACCATGACCTGGAGCCGTCTCGCCTTCTCATTGAGGATACGGATATAGTCCTTCACATGGGGGGGCAGGTCCTCCTCCTCCCCCAGCAGGGCGGCGTAGCTCACCACCGAGGTGAGCGGTGTCTTTAAATCGTGGGAGACGTTGGCGATGAGCTCCACCTTCATCCGCTCGCTCTTCATCTGCTCGGCCACGGCGGAGCGCAGGCCCTCCTGGACCCGGTTGAGGTCGCCCGCGGCGGCGGATAGGTCGGAGCCCTCGGGCAGGGTCAGGGGCTGGGCCGATCCGCCGGCACGCAGCGTGGAGAGCTGGTCGGTGAGGGGGACCAGGTCACGGAGGAGAAGCCAGGTCCGGTCCAGCAGCCAGGCCAGGGGGAGGAGCAGGAGCAGTACCACCAGCAGGGCGGTCAGGATGCTCCCAAACGAGGAGAGTCCCGTGTGGTCCCAGCAGTAGGAAAACACTGTGATGAGGGCCAGGAAAGCCAGGATGAGTACTCCGGCCGCCGCCCCCGCCATCCGGGCCAGGAACCGCCGCCGCAGGGGCTGGGCAAGCTCCGTTCCTCGGAACACCCGCCATAGCCAGCTCAGTCCCCGGAACAGGGTGGCAAATAGCCCGTGGCGCCACGGCTTTTCGTTGCAGCGCAGATCGCATACGACCACATAAAGGGTGGCCAGCCACAGTCCGGCAGTCAGGACAAACAGGGCGAGGAAAAACAGAAAAGACTCCACATAGCCCACAGCCCACCGCAGTTCGGAGAGGGTCCGCAGGGCGGGGAAAGGTAAAAAGACGAGCAGCAGCAGCTTCCACTCAAACCAGATGTGAGAGGCCAGCCGGGCGGAGAGGGCCCCCGCCGCCGACTTTCCGCCGGAGAAGAGCTTGGCACACAGGCTGTTTTTCCAGACCTGCTTGTTGTGCCGCAGGTCACACCCCGTCAGATAGAGGAGCACGGGGTAGCAGATCAGAAAGGCCAGGCCCGTCACGGCGGCATAGGCGTTGAGCCCCCAGAAAAAGCCCCCAATGAGGAGCTGCCAGAACAGGAAAGCCGGGAAGATCGTCCAGAGGGCCTTGACCTCGAACCACACTTTGGCCGTCCGGGCGGCGATGGCGGCTCTCGCCTCCCGCCGGGCCTTCCGCAGCACCACCGCCAGAGTGAGGCACAGCACTGCACCCGCCCAGACCCCGAAAAGGCCCAGGTAGCCATACCGGACGTAGGTGATCACCTGCGTCATGTTCCAGATGGGCTCCCACCAGCCGTGGTCCACCGGCCGGGAGGCCACGGCCAGGTAAACCGTATAGTTTTCCAGGCCGTCGGGGTCCCGGTTGGTATAGCCCGGCACATCCCACTGGCTGTCCTCGGTGTAGTAGCCGTCGCCGTAGACGTCTACCGCCTCCCCGTCCTTAGTGATGACCACCCTCCCGTTCCGAAAGGCCAGGAGAAAGTCATATCCCTCCGGCAGGCCGCGGCTTAAGTCGTAGCCGGTGTTGGTATAGACGATGTCTTCGTACCCGGACCGGTAGCTGCCGGAGTAGAGGAGATTGGTGCTTACATCGGCATTTTCCCAGAGATGATAGGTCCACCCGCTCTGGAGACAGTTGAGGACATCGTATAGATAGCCTGTCATCTCCCGCCGGAAGTAGGCCGTATCCCGGTAGTCGCTCTGAAAAACCACCTCCGGCCCCAGCCCCCGGGGGGCCAATCCCCAGGCGGCGTACCACGTCCCCACACATCCCGTCAGGGTGAGATAAAACCCCAGAAAGAGGGTAATTAAACTAGCCCATTTTTTCCATCTTGTAACCAATGCCCCACACCACCTTCAAGTATTCCGGTTTCTTGGGATTGAGCTCGATCTTCTCCCGGATGCGGCGGATGTGGACCATCACCGTGTTCTCCGGGGCGAAGCACTCCCCTTCCCACACCCGGCGGTAGATCTCCTCCGCCGGGAAGATGCGGCCCAGGTTCCGCATGAGGAGATCCACGATCCGGGTCTCGGTGGCCGTGAGTTTCACCGGTTCCCCGTCGGCCTTCAGGCTCATGCCCTCCGGGTCGTAGGTGAGGCGGCCGTTGACGATCACGTCCATGCGCCCCTCGGCGTTCACGTCCCCCAGGCTGGTGTACCGCCGCAGCTGGCTGCGGACCCGGGCCACCAGCTCCGGCGGGCTGAAGGGCTTGGTCACGTAGTCGTCCGCCCCCACCGAGAGGCCCAGGATTTTGTCGGTATCCTCACTGCGGGCGGAGAGGACGATGATGGGCAGGTTCCGCTTCTCCCTAATGCGCAGCACCGCCGAGAGTCCGTCCAGCCGGGGCATCATCACATCCATGATGATGAGCCGGATGGCCGGGTCCAGGGCCAGATCCAGGGCCTCCATACCGTTGTAGGCCCGGAGGACCTGATAGCCCTCCCGCTCCAGCAAAATGGCAATGGCCCCTACGATCTCCCGGTCGTCGTCCACCACTAAAATCCGCTCGTCCATAGATCGAAACTCCTTCCTGATGCCTCCAGCATAGCAGGCAACTCTTACAGCCCCACCGGGCATTTCTTACAAATCTCTAACGACTGCCCCAGGCCGTCTTCAGCCGCCGGAAGGCCTGACGGATGTCCTCGGCCTCCAGCCGGGCGTAGCCCATGATGAGGGTGGGAGGCAGCTCCTCCGGGGGCGGCGTCAGCCAGTAGGCCGACAGGGGGTAGACCGCCACCCCCTCCGCCGCCGCCCGCTCCACCAGCTCCCCCTCCTCCATACCGTTTTCCAGGGTGAGGAGCATGTGGAGGCCGGCATCCGCCCCCGAGAGCCGGGCGGGGAAGCCCAACTCCTTCACGCAGGCGGTGAGGGCGGCCTTCCGGTCCCGGTACTCCACCCGCATCCGGGCGATGTGCCGCTCGAAGTGTCCACCTTCCAAAAACCGGGCCAGGGTGTACTGCTCAAAGGAGGGGACGGTGGAGGAGTAGAGCAGAAACTCCCGCCGGTACCGCTCCGCCAGGTGGGAGGGGAGCACCATGTAACCAATGCGGAGAGAGGGGGCCAGGCTCTTAGCGAAGGTGTTGAGGTAGACCACCCGCTCCCCAGCGTCCAGGCTCTGGAGGGCCGGGATGGGGCGGCCGGAAAAACGGAACTCGCTGTCGTAGTCGTCCTCGATGATGTACCGCTCCTCCCCCGCCGCCGCCCAGGCCAGGAGCTCCCGCCGCCGGGTCACCGGCATGACGGTGCCCAGGGGGAAGTGGTGGGAGGGGGTCACGTGGACCACCCGGGCCCCCGACCAGGTGAGGGCATCCACCCGGAGCCCCTGCTCATCCAGAGGGATGGGACAGATGAGGGCCCCCTGCCGGGAGAGGATGCGTCCGAATTTCCGGTAGCCCGGGTTTTCCACAGCATAGCCCCCCTCCCGGCCCAGAAGCTGAAAGAGGATGCCGGTAAGGTATTCCGACCCAGCCCCCACCACCACCTGGCCGGGGTGGGCGTCGATGCCCCGGAACTCCCGGAGGTAGTCAACAATGGCGGCGCGGAGAGCGGGCACCCCCTGGGGATGGATGGCCGACAGCAGGCCGCTGTCCTCCTTGGTGAGGACCTGCCGCATGAGCTTGGCCCAGGTGGCGAAGGGAAAGTGGGCGGCATCCACGGCGTTGGTGGCAAAGTCGTACCGGGGCGCATCGGCAGGTGGTGGAGCCGTCTTTTCCCGAAGGGGCACCGGTGCAGCCGGTGCCAGCGCCGGCTCCAGGTCGGCAACAAAAAAGCCCCGCTTGGGCTCAGAGCGCAGATAGCCCTCGGCCAGGAGCTGGCCGTAGGCCCCCTCCACCGTCACCACACTCACCTTTAAATGGGCGGAGAGGGCCCGCTTGGAGGGCAGCTTCTCCCCGGCGGAGAGGACCCCCGATTCGATGTCCCGCCGAATCTGGCGGTAGAGCTGCTCATAGAGGGGGGTACTTAGGCTGGGGTCCAGCACCGGTGTGATCATATCGTCCCCTCCCCATTCTTTTTCTGCCCGGACAGGACCACCGGTCCCGTCCGCCACTCCACACCCCCGGGCCAAGGCCGGGCGAAGCACAGGCCGTAGAGGTCGGTGCACCGGGCCTCCAGCCCCGCCAGCTTCTCTCCCGCACCGGGCAGGGCCTTGGCGTGGGCCGGCTTGGTGATGACGGGGATACTGGCCCGCTTCCTCATCTCCCGAAGCACCTCCCGGCCCCGGTCGGTGAAGCCCAGGACCTTGAGGTAAGGGATCTTCGACGGCCGGTCTGCGGCGGTGAGCCCCAGCATGGCCCAGGCCGTCAGCCGACGCACCCGGGCGTGGGCGTACCGCTTGGTCTTAGCAAGGTTATAGACCTCCTCCAGGCTCCCCGCCCGCCGTCCCGCCTCCAGCAGCCGGGCGGCCAAGCCCTCCCCGCTGTCGGGGAGGGCCTCCGCCTCCGCCAGGCTCATGGTGCGCAGACGGGCCAGGGCCCACCGCTCGCACCACTCCATGGAGGCGATATCCCCCTGCCAACATTCCGTGAGGTAGCCCTCCGCCCGGGCGATCTTCCCCTGCCGAAGCCAGGCCCGGAGCGTGGAGGCCGAGGCGAAGCCTTCCGCTGGCGCTCCGTCATGGCGGGCTCCCACCCGTCTCACTGTCAGCGCCCCCATTTCCGGCGGCAGCGCCCGCAGGTATTCCACCCCCAGGTTGTCATTGGGGTTTTCCAGACGGCTGGCCCCCTCCGCCCCCAGCAGTTCCTCCGCCGCCCGGTGGCGGCAGACGGCAAAGGGCAGCCCCTGGTCCAGGAAGCCCCGGAGGGCGGTCCGGTAGTCCTCCGAGTCCAGACATTCCGCCGCCCGCCGCAGACCTTCCAGCTCCCCCGACTCGCTGCCGAAAGACAGGGTGTCCACCACCCCGGTGGCAGACAGCACCCCCACGCCTCCCCGTGCAAAGGTCTCCGCCGAGGCGCAGGCCCAGGGGGTGGGCAGCTCCAGGATGAGGTCGGCGCCCCCCCGCAGAGCCATGGCCGCCCGGGTCCACTTGTCGGTGACGGCGCACTCCCCCCGCTGGACCCAGTGCCCGCTCATGGCGCACACCACCGCCGTGTCCGCCCCCAGGGTCCGTCTGGTTTCGTCAATTTGCCAGTCGTGTCCCCGGTGAAAGGGGTTATATTCAGCAATGATGCCCGCAACGTTCATTGGTGCTACCTCCGGAAGGAAATTTTTTGACTTTTTCTGAAAGAATGGGTTGTTCTTTTCTGCGGAATGGGCTACAATTATACTGTCATTTTAGCGGAACGAGCGCAGATACGCAAGGACCGCCAATTATATTTCATCTCAAAGGAGCGGGATCACACAATGAAAGTTCTCGTCATCAACGCCGGCAGTTCTTCTCTGAAATACCAGCTCATGGACCCCCAGACCCAGGAGGTCCTGGCCAAGGGCCTGTGCGAGCGCATCGGCATCGACGGCCGTCTGACCCACAAAGTCCCCGCCACCAACGGCAAGTATGAGTTTGAGATCCCCATGCCCACCCACGCTGAGGCCATCCAGGCTGTGCTGGACGCCCTGACCAACGCTGAGCACGGCGTCATCAAGGGCATGTCCGAGATCGACGCCGTTGGCCACCGCGTGGTGCACGGCGGTGAGAAGTTCGCCTCCTCCGTCCTCATCGACGACTCCGTCATGGCCGCCATTGAGGAGTGCATCCCCCTGGCCCCCCTGCACAACCCCGCCAACATCACCGGCATCAAGGCCTGCCAGAAGGTCATGCCCGGCGTGCCCATGGTGGCTGTGTTCGACACCGCCTTCCACCAGACCATGCCCGCCCGCGCCTTCATCTACGCCATCCCCTATGAGTACTATGAGGAGAACCACGTCCGCCGCTACGGCTTCCACGGCACCTCCCACCTGTATGTCTCTCGCCGGGCTGCCGCCATGCTGGGCCGTCCCATCGAGGAACTGAAGATCGTCACCTGCCACCTGGGCAACGGCGCCTCTGTCTGCGCCATTGACGGCGGTAAGTCCATCGAGACCTCCATGGGCTTTACTCCCCTGGACGGCCTGCCCATGGGCACCCGTTGCGGCTCCATCGATGTGTCCATCATCGAGTACCTCATGGAGACCCACCACCTGACCATCGAGGAAGTCATGAACATCCTCAACAAGAAGTCCGGCGTGCTGGGTGTCTCCGGTGTGTCCTCCGACTTCCGTGACATCGAGTCCGCTGCCGCAGAGGGCAATAAGCGCGCTCAGCTGGCTCTGGATATGTTCTGCTATAAGACCACCAAGCGCATCGCCTCCGCTTCCGCTGCCATGGGCGGCGTGGACGCCGTGGTCTTCACCGCCGGTGTGGGTGAGAACTCTCCCGAGCTGCGTGAGCAGATCGTGGCCAACCTGGGCTTCATGGGTATCAAGATCGACCCCGAGAAGAATAAGGTCCGGGGCGAGGAGAAGGACATCTCCGCCGCCGACGCCCGCGTCCACACCCTCCTCATCCCCACCAACGAGGAGCTGGTCATCGCTCAGGATACCGCTGCTATTGTCGGCAAGTAAGCCTCTCCGTTTTAGGCACGCAAAGATGGACCTCCGTTTGATCGGAGGTCCATCTTTTTTTATTTTGCATCATTGCCCCGCCTATCAGAGCGCCATTTTTGGTATCCTGCCAAAATCGCAGCGTCTCGAATGCAACTTTTCATTTTTTTCTTGCAATCTTTATCTAGGTGAAGTATAATACATTCCAAATTCCGGCGTTCCCCCCGGACGGGCAGGTGTTCTCCGGATGCGCTACAAAATCAGGCGGGGCCACCCGTCAAAACAAAGGGGTTTTGGAAAATGGAATTCAAGAACGATTACTTGCAGAGCGTATACGACGCGGCAGTGAAGAAGGACCCCAACCAGCCGGAGTTCCTCCAGGCGGTGGGTGAGGTGCTGGAGTCCCTCCAGCCCGTGGTGGAGAAGCGTCCCGACCTCCAGAAGGCGGGCATCCTCCAGCGCATCGTGGAGCCCGAGCGGGTCATCCAGTTCCGGGTGCCCTGGGTGGACGACGCGGGCAACGTGCAGGTCAACCGCGGTTTCCGGGTGCAGTTCAACTCCGCCATCGGCCCCTACAAGGGCGGCCTGCGGTTCCACCCCAGCGTGAACCTTTCCATCATCAAGTTCCTGGGCTTTGAGCAGATTTTTAAGAACTCCCTCACCGGCCTGCCCATGGGCGGCGGCAAGGGCGGCTCCGACTTCGACCCCAAGGGTAAGTCCGACGCCGAGGTCATGCGCTTCTGCCAGTCCTTCATGACCGAGCTGCAGCGCCACATCGGCCAGTTCACCGACGTGCCCGCCGGCGACATCGGCGTGGGCGCCCGTGAGATTGGCTTCATGTACGGCCAGTACAAGCGCCTGCGCAACGAGTTCACCGGCGTGCTCACTGGCAAGGGCCTCACCTACGGCGGCTCCCTGGCCCGCACCGAGGCCACCGGCTACGGTCTGTGCTATTTCACCGACGAGATGCTCAAGGCCAACGGCAAGAGCTTTGAGGGCCAGCGGGTGGTCATCTCCGGCTCCGGCAACGTGGCCATCTACGCCAACCAGAAGGCCACCCAGCTGGGCGGAAAGGTCATCGCTATGAGCGACTCCAACGGCTACATCGTGGACGAGAACGGCATTGACTACAAGGTCATGCAGGAGATCAAGGAGGTCAAGCGGGCCCGGATCAAGACCTACCTGGACTATGTCCCCTCCGCCAAGTACGTGGAGGGCTGCGCCGGCATCTGGACCGTCCCCTGCGACATCGCCCTTCCCTGCGCCACCCAGAACGAGCTGGACGGCGCCTCCGCTCAGATTCTGGTGAAGAACGGCTGCTTCGCCGTGGCTGAGGGCGCCAACATGCCCTCTACCCCTGAGGCTGTCACCATCTTCCAGGCCAATGGCATCCTCTTTGGGCCCGCCAAGGCTGCCAACGCCGGCGGTGTGGCCACCTCCGGTCTGGAGATGAGCCAGAACTCCCTGCGCCTGAGCTGGACCTTTGAGGAGGTCGACGAGAAGCTCCACGGCATCATGACCAACATCTACCACAACGCCGCCAAGGCCGCCGAGGAGTACGGCATGCCCGGCAACCTGGTGGCCGGCGCCAACATTGCCGGCTTCCTCAAAGTGGCGGATGCTATGCTGTGGCAGGGTATTTCCTACTGAGTATATCTGCTTTGACTTGAAGTGCATATCCCACTTATCGTCCGCCACTTGGGGCCCCGGCAGAGCCGGGGCGGCGCGGTAAGCGCTGTACAAGGGGGGGCTGGCCCACATGGGCCAGCCCCCCCTTGCCGCAGGGCGAATTCACTTCGCCCGAGGATGTGAAATCAGACGGGGTCCCCAAAACGCCCCGCGTTTTGGGGCGGCGGATGCTATGCTGTGGCAGGGTATTTC
>NZ_CALXEE010000050.1 GCF_944387245.1 uncultured Intestinimonas sp.
GGGGGAAGGTTTTCAGAGATGCGCTGCGCCTCACAAGAAAAGTGGTCCCACGGACCGTGACATAAACCACGCCGCAAGGCTCCCCCTCATCCGTCATTTGCTGCGCAAATGCCACCTTCCCCCCGGGGAAGGCTTTTGGGCGTGCCGAGTCGTCGCGCCCCACGCAAAAGTGGTGCAGTCTCCCTCAAAAGCACAAAACGGCACCTGTCCGGCTTTGGGAAAGGGGACAGGTGCCGTTTGTGTTCAGGCTGCGGCCGGGGTATGCCGGACAGTCCAGGCATGGGCGGCCACCCGGCGGGAGAACCGCCGGAGGCCCACCACCTCGGCGGTGGCGCACAGCTTGTCGGCCAGGTTGACAACCAGGGCCTCCCGGTACCGGGGCATTTTCCGGGCCAGAGGCCACATGTGGGAGACGATGATGTTCTCCTCCATGGGGGTGAGGCTGCCGCACAGGGCCCAGGCGTTCTTCAGGGCCACCACGGGGTGGGTGAAGCACTGGTTGCCGTAGTAGGACGGCTTCTCTCTGGAATTGTAGAGGTAGAGGTCGTGGAGCAGCCCCGCCCGGGCGGCGGCGCGGTAATCCAGACCCCAACGGCGGGCCAGGCGGTAGGAGACGTAGGCCACGCACACCGAGTGCTCATAGCAGGTGGTGCGGGGGTGGTGGGGGTACTGCCGCATGGAACGGACTTCCGGGGTGTCCAGCAGGTCCTGGACGCAGCGGAGAAAGGAATCGTAGTTTGGATTGTGCATGGGAATCACCTTGCCCTCCTTTGATGACGAATGGCGGGGGACGCGGCAGCGGTCCCCCATACATATATTATAGGCTCCTGTGTAGCCAATGTCCAGGTGAAGAAAGTGGCAGGAAGTCGGAAAAACGTCATAAATTTTTAAGACATCCTTTGGCCGGTTCCTGTATACTGACTGTACCAAGGCAGTTCATACACTTCCCCATGGGGAGGAAAGGAGGACGGGTTGTGATCCAACTCAACTATCGGGACGCCCGGCCCATCTATCTTCAGGTCAAGGACGGTCTGCGGCACCTGGTGATCACCGGCGCCATCCGGGAGGGGGAGCAGTTCCCCTCGGTGCGGGCGCTGGCCGCCTCTCTGGCCATCAACCCCAACACCATCCAGAGGGCCTACGAGGCCCTGGAGCAGGAGGGCTATCTCCGGGCGGAGGCGGGCCGGGGCGTCTTTGCGGCCAAGGGGGCCGCCGGCGCCCACGGCCGGCGGGAGGCCCTGCTCCGGCAGCTGGACGAGGCGGTCACCGAGTTGCTCTTCCTGGGGATGACCCCCGGGGAGTTGGCCGCCCGGGTGAGCGAAGCGGGGACGAAGGGAGAGGATGAGATATGATCGAGGCAAGGAATGTGGTCAAGGCCTTTGACGGCTTCCGGGCCCTGGACGGGCTGACCATGACGGTGCCCAAGGGGTCGGTGTACGGCCTGGTGGGGCCCAACGGGGCGGGCAAATCCACCCTGCTGCGCCACATCACCGGCATCTACCGGCAGGACTCCGGGGAGGTGCTGCTGGAGGGGGAGCCCATCTATGAAAACCCGGCGGCCAAGGCCCGGGTGGCCTCCATCCCCGACGAGCTCTACTATTTCCTGTCGGCCTCCACCCGGGACATGGCTAAGTTTTTAAAGGGCTTTTATCCCAGATTCGACCAGAACCGCTACCGGACCCTGCGGGACCTCTTCTCCCAGGTGGACGAGAAGCGGCCCATGCGCCGCCTGTCCAAGGGCATGCAGAAGCAGGCCGCCTTCTGGCTCTCCCTGTGCTGCCGGCCGGAGGTGCTGGTGCTGGACGAGCCGGTGGACGGCCTGGACCCGGTGATGCGCCGGCAGGTGTGGAGCCTTATCATGGCCGACGTGGCCCAGGAGGGCACCACCGTGCTGGTCTCCTCCCACAACCTCCGGGAGCTGGAGGACGTGTGCGACCGGGTGGGCATCCTCTCCCACGGAAAGGTCCTCATCGAGCGGAGCCTCACCGACCTCCAGGAGAACCTGGTCAAGATGCAGGTGGTCTTTCAGGAGCGGGAGCTGCCCAGGCTCCCCGACGACCTGGAGGTCCTCCACGTCTCCCAGGTGGGGCGTATCCACACCCTCATCGTCCGGGGCAACGCCACCGACGTCACCAACCGCCTGGCGGTGTACGCTCCCATCCTGCTGGAGGCCCTGCCCCTCACGCTGGAGGAAATTTTCATCTATGAGCTGGGAGGTGAGGACTATGCGGTCCGCGACATCATCCTCTGAGAAAAGCCGGCGGTTCTATCCCGCCCTGTGGAAGAAGAACATGGCCCGGTTCTGGCCCATCTGGGCGGTGTACGCCCTGGGCTGGCTGGTGGGTCTGCCCATGGCCCTCCTTCTGAGCGGGCAGACCGATGGCCTCATCGGCGGTCTGAACGCCCCCCAGTACTTTGCCGTAGACACCGTCCGGCAGATGGCCGCCTTCCCCTCGGTGGCCACCACGCTGTGCTTTGCCATCCTGGCCGCCATGGCCGTCTTTTCCTACCTATACAGCAGCCGCAGCGTGGCCTTCTTCCACGCCCTGCCCCTGCGCCGGGAGGACCTCTTTCTCACCAACTACCTCTCCGGCCTCTCCTTCCTGGTGCTCCCCGCCGCCGGAGTCTTTCTCCTCACCCTCCTGGCCGAGCTGGGTATGGGGGTGCTGGACCTGCGGGGACTGCTGGTGTGGCTGGCGGTCCAGGTGCTGCTGAGCTTCTTTTTCTTCTCCTTCGCCGTCTTCTGCGCCATGTTCACCGGCCACATCCTGGCCCTGCCCGCCTTCTACGGCATCCTCAACGTGCTGGCGGTGGGCCTGCTGTACCTCATCAACCAGGTCCTCTCCTCCTTCGTCTACGGCTATGTGAACGTGGGCCGGCTCACCGAGCTGTGCGACTGGCTGAGCCCCTTCTTCCGGATCAACAACGCCCTGGAAGTGGAGACCGTCTGGGGTGCGGAGGGGCTCCAGGCAGACCGCCTGCTGCAGGTCCGGTTCCACGGCATGGGCACCGTCCTCATCTACGCCCTGGCGGGCATCGTCCTCACCGCCGCCGCCCTGTGGCTCTACCGCCGCCGCCACCTGGAGGGGGCCGGCGACGTGGTCACCGTGGCCTGGAGCAAGCCCATCTTCAAGTACGGCGTGGGTATCTGCGCCGCCCTCTCCGTGGGCCAGGTCCTCTACCAGTTCTTTGTCTACGCCCTCCCCAAGGGGGGCTGGCCTCTGCTGGGCTTTTTGCTGGTGTGGGGCGCTGTGGGCTACTTCGTGGCCGAGATGCTCCTTCAGAAGAAATTCTGGGTCTTTAAAAGCAGCTGGAAGGGCTGCGTGGGCCTGGGCCTGGCCTTCACCTGCCTCATCGCCGTGATGGAGCTGGACCTCACCGGCTTCGAGCGGCGGACCCCCGACCCCGACCGGGTGGTGTCCGTGTCCCTCTACCCCGGGGGCTCCTCCCCCTACGACAGCGGCGACGCCACCATTGTCTCCGACGACCCGGAGCTCATTGCGGCGGTGGTGGACCTCCACCGCACCATCGTGTCCGAGCAGAGCGCCCAGGAGAACGCCGAGACGGGCAGCCGCTATGAGACCCGGTATATGGAGGGGGGACAGCGGATCGACGTCCAGACCACCGGCAGCAGCCGGGTGGAGATCGGATACGCCCTGATCGGCGGCGATGTGATGCAGCGGGAGTACCGCATCTCCTACGACGCCGACGCCCTGGCCGACCCCAACTCCGCCGCCGGGAAGCTCAACGCCCTCCTCAACCGGCCGGAGGTCATCGAGGAGCAGTACTTCCCCGCCGACCGGGAGAAGGCCCTTGCCGACGGCACCCTGCGCCTCACCGGCATCTCCCTGGACGTCTACAACACCGAGACCGGGGAGTACGCCGCCTACCCCGTCCCCGTGGGCTGGCGGGAGGAGGTCATCCAGGCCCTCAAGGACGACATCGCCCACGGCGACCTGGGCCGCCGCTATCTGATGGATGACGTGGACCGGCTGGAGAACTGCTACTACACCGACCTGGAGCTCACCTACCAGTGGGCCGACTCCGAGATGGGGGACGCGCGGGTGCGCATCACCCTCCAGACCACCTCGGTGGAGACCCTGGACACCCTGCGGGAGGCGGGCATCCTGGACAGCACCCACATCCTGGAGACCCAGTTCAGCCGCAGTGTTTGGGAGGAGGGCTGAGACAGACTCACCATATGAGGGCCCGCCGCGTCTGCGGCGGGCCCCTTTGCGTCCGGAAAACAAAACCATTCCTCCGACTGGGGCAGGGGCGGCCTTTGGCCGCCTTCCAAGCCCGCGCCCGTCCCCCCGCCGGTTCCGCGCCGCGGATGAGAAATCCCCAGCTCCGGCGCTGCGCGCCCCCTTTCCCATTGTTTTTTTGCGCCGGAAGTGGTATAGTTATCCCCGTCTATTCAAGACCATTAAGGAGAGAACAACATGAAATTGACCACCAGAATGTTAGGCGCGGCCCTGTCCGCCGCCGTGCTGGGCGGCGTCCTGGCCGGCTGCGGCTCCACCGCTGCCACCTTTACGGAGCTCCCCCTGCCCAGCGAGGTGCCGGAGGACATCATCATGCAGACCGCCGGCATCACCCGGGACACCCCCCTCCTCACCGTGGACGGCGCTCAGGTGCCCGCCGAAGAGCTCCTCTACTGGGTGAGCAGCTACGCCGACCAGTACGCCGCCTGGGGCATGACCGATCTCACCATGGACATGGGGAACGGCCAGACCCTGGGGCAGTACTACCTGGACAGCGCCGTGGAGACCGCCACCCTCTACCAGCTCATGGAGAACAAGGCCGAGGAGCTGAAGCTGGGCTGGACCAAGGACAATCAGACCGCCTATGACGAGCAGCTCCAGACCATGAAGGAGTCCCTGGCCCAGCAGGCCGGTCTGGACATCGAGACCCAGAGCGACAAGGTGGATACCGAGCTGGTCCGCCTCATCTCCTACATGGGCCTCTCCCAGGAGGGCTTCTTCCACATCAACCAGGCCAGCTTCCTCTATAACAATCTGATGGAGGGGCTCTTCGGCACCGAGGGTACCGACGCCCCCGACGCCGACAAGCTGAACGAGGCCGGCGTCTTCCACGCCAAGCACATCCTCATCAAGGCCGAGCCCGTCACCGACGCCGACGGCAACGTCACCGACGACGGTATGGCCGCCGCCCAGGCCCAGGCCCAGGCCCTCTACGACCAGCTCCTCTCCGCCGAGGACCCCATGACTCTCTTTGACCAGCTCATGACCGAGAACACCGACGACGTGGACTCCTCCGGCAATGTCAACGGCGGCACCGAGGGCTACACCTTCGGCCCCGGCGAGATGGTGGATGAGTTCTACGAGGGCACCAAGGCTCTGGGCGAGGGCGAGATCAGCGAGCCCATCCAGAGCCAGTACGGCTACCACATCATCCTCCGCCTCTCCGCCGACAACGAGGCCGGCTACGACAAGTACGCCCAGGTGAAGATGCAGGACCAGATCGACCAGTGGATGGACGAGGCCCAGGTGGAGCGGGCCGAGGAGCTGGACAGCCTGGATCTCCAGGCCTACTACGACGGCCTCACCACCCTCCGGAGCGACATCTCCGCCGCCAGCCAGGCCGACACCGCCCCCGCCGAGACCACCGCTCCCGAGACCACGGCCCCTGTGGAGAGCGTCCCCGCCGAGAGCGAGGTCCCCGTTGAGACCGTCGCCCCCACGGAGACGGTGGCCCCCACCGAGACCCCCGCGGCGTGAACAACACACCAGGCCGACGGCCCCGCCCTGTGAAAACAGGGCGGGGCCGTTTTTGATTGGGCAGCAAAGGCTGTCTACCAAACCACGCCCCCAACCATGAACCATTCTGTTATGTGAAAGGTCGGGGGAGACGGTCAAAAACCATTTCTTTTTCCCGCAGGAAAAAGAAATGGTTTTTGGAATCCAAAGAAAAAGGGGCTCCCGTGGGGGTTGAGTGGCTCCAAATAGGAATCCGGCGGCCCGTCTTTACGCCCCCGCCCAGCACCAGCACCGTCCACAGGTGACTCCGCCGGTGGAACAGGGATACGCTGTGGTCCTATCCAACATTTTTTCGCCGCCTGCGTGGGTGGGTGTCGGGACGTGGTGGCGCTGACTGGCATTTCCTTTGCTGTGGCGCAGGATGATATTTGAGGGGCGGCACGCTGACCTTCCCCCCTTTCTTAAGATGTACCGAGGTTGCCGTCCCCGTCCTATGCGGCAAAAAAACAAAATATGTCCCCAATCGTCCGCCCTTCTTCACGGGGAAAGTCGGACAGGCCGGTGGTATACTGCTTCATACAGAATTTGGAAAAGAGGGGACGCGGAATGAGAGCATGGTACGCCATGGGCACCAAAGCGGTGCTGGATGAGCTGAGGACCAGCGGCACGAAGGGCCTCTCCGCCGGGGAGGCCCAGAAGCGGCTGGAGACGGGGGGACGCAACGAGCTTAAAGCCAGGGAGGGTCCGGGGCTGCTGAAGCGGCTGCTGGGCCAGCTCAAGGACCCCATGGTGCTGGTGCTGCTGGGGGCGGCGGGGCTCTCATTGTGGGCCGGGGGCGGCGAGGACTGGGTGGAGGCCGTCATCATCCTGGGCATTGTCCTATTGAACGCCGTCATCTCCCTCTCCCAGGAGGACAGCGCCCAGCGGGCCCTGGAGGCCCTCCGGGACCTCTCCGCCCCCATGGCCAACGCCGTCCGGGACGGCCAGCCCTGCCGGGTGGAGGCCGCCCAGCTGGTGCCCGGCGACCTTATCCGCCTGGAGGCCGGCGACCTGGTCCCCGCCGACGCCCGGGTCCTCTCCGCCGCCGGACTCACCGCCGACGAGTCAGCCATGACCGGGGAGTCCCTCCCCGTCACCAAGGAAGCCTGTGGGGCCCTGCCGCCGGAGACGTCTCTGGGCGACCGGAGGAACATGGTCCTCTCCGGCACCGTCATCACTGCCGGCCGGGGGACCTGCGTCATCACCGCCACCGGCATGGAGACCGAGATGGGCCACATCGCCGGTCTCTTGCTGGAACAAGGTGAAGGGGAAACTCCTTTACAGAAGAAAATGGCGGAAATTTCAGGCACGCTTTCCTTTCTCTGCCTGTGCGTCTGCGCCGTCATGTTCGGGGTGGGCCTGCTGCGGGGAAAGGGCATGCTGGACATGTTCCTCACCGCCGTCTCCCTGGCGGTGGCCGCCATCCCGGAGGGACTCCCTGCGGTGGTTACCATCGTGCTGGCCCTGGGGGTGCAGCGGATGGCGAAGCGGGGGGCCATCGTCCGGCGGCTGCCGGCGGTGGAGACCCTGGGCTGCGCCGGGGTCATCTGCTCGGACAAGACGGGGACCCTGACCCAGAACCGGATGACGGTCCAGGAGGTGTGGACTGCCAGCGGCGACCGGAACGCCGTCCTCACCGGCGGGGCCCTGTGCTCGGACGCCGAGCTGGTGCGGGACGGCGGCGGGACAAAGGCGGTAGGGGACCCCACCGAGTGTGCCATTGTGGAGGCGGCCCGGACCGCCGGGCTGGACAAGTCCGAGCTGGAGCGGAAATACCCCCGGCAGGGGGAGTGCCCCTTCGACTCCGACCGGAAGCGGATGAGCACCCTCCACCCCCTGGAAGGCGGCGGCTGCCGCCTGCTGGTCAAAGGGGCGCCCGACGTGCTCTTTCCCTTGTGCTCCAAGGCTTTGGGGGCAAACGGGGAGACCGACTTCACCCCGGCTGTGGCCCGCCGGGCGGCGGCGGCCAACGAGGCCATGGCCCAGCGGGCCCTGCGGGTGCTGGCGGTGGCCCGGCGGGATCTGCCCGCCCTCCCGGCGGGCACCGACACCCGGAGCATGGAGAAGGGCCTCACCCTGGTGGGGCTGGTGGGCATGATGGACCCGCCCCGGCCGGAGGTGAAGGGGGCGGTGGCGCGGTGCTTCACCGCCGGCATCCGCCCCGTCATGATCACCGGCGACCACCGGCTCACCGCCCTGGCGGTGGCCCGGGAGCTGGACCTGCTGCGGCCGGGGGATGTGGCCGTCACCGGGGAGGAGCTGGACTTCATGCCCCAGGACATGCTGGAGCGGGAGGTGGAGAGGTTCTCCGTCTACGCCCGGGTGACCCCGGAGCACAAAATGCGCATCGTCCAGGCCTGGCAAAAGCGGGGACAGGTGGTGGCCATGACGGGGGACGGGGTCAACGACGCCCCCGCCCTCAAGGCCGCCGACATCGGCTGCGCCATGGGCCGCTCCGGCACCGACGTGGCCAAGGGGGCCGCCGATATGGTGCTCACCGACGACAACTTCACCACCATCGTCCGGGCGGTGGAGGAGGGGCGGGGCATCTTTTCCAACATCCGCAAGGCCATCCACTACCTCCTCTCCTGCAACATCGGGGAGATCGCCGCCGTGGCTCTGGCCACCGCCCTGGACCTGCCCCAGACGCCCCTGACGCCGGTGCAGCTCCTGTGGCTCAACCTGGTCACCGACTCCCTGCCCGCCCTGGCCCTGGGGGTGGAGCCGGTGGAGGAGGGGGTCATGGAGGAGGGACCCCGGCCCGCCCACGCCAGTCTCTTCACCAGGGACTTCTCCCTGCGCCTGGCCTGGCAGGGGCTGCTGGTGGGGGCGGTCACCCTGGGCGCCTGGGGCCTGGGCTGGTCCATGGCCCATGACGGCGGCGCTCTGGCCGGCACCATGGCCTTCGCCACCCTCACCCTCTGCCAGCTCTTCCACGCCTTTGATGTGCGCAGCGACCACAAAACCGTGGCCCAGCTGGGCCTCACCTCCAACCGGTCGATGGTCAAGGCCTTCCTGGTGGGGCTGGCCCTGCTGCTCTCCGCCCTGGTCTGTCCGCCCCTGCGGCTGGTGTTCGGCACCGTGGCCATGCCCCTGCGGGCCTGGGGCTGGGTGCTCCTGCTGTCCCTCGCCCCCGCCGCCGCCAGCGAGGGGGAAAAGATCCTCCACGGGGCCGGGCGAAAGGACCGGAAAGACCGGAAGGCCGTGGGGGTGTGAAGAGGGCAGAAACCGGCTGAGTGCCCGATCAGCGCCCCCTCATCCGTCATTTGCTCCGCAAATGCCACCTTCCCCCCCAGGGGGGAGGTGGCCCGCAGGGCCGGATGAGGGTGCGTCTCAGAAGTGGTTTGGCGCGCCGGGGTCGTCGCGCCCCACGCAACAGTCATCCCATATCGCTGTGGCGGGCGGATGCTATCCGCCCCTACGCCAGCCCTGCGATGTGATGCCGTGGGCGTGATGGGGACAAAAAAGTGGCTGGAGCAGTCTGCTCCAGCCACTTTCTGTCTATGGAGTTTGTCAGCCCTCGGCGGCCTTGTTCTTCTTCCGCCAGGCGTCCAGCACGGCGCAGAACACCAGGGAGAGGTAGGTCTCCTCCTCGTTGGCGCTGCGGCTGGTGAGGGCGATGGGCACCTTGGCGCCCACCACGGCGCCGCAGGTGACGGCGTGGGCGTGGATGAGCCAGCTCTTCACCAGGGTATTGGCGGTGGAGAGGTCGGGGGCGATGATGCCGTCGAAGCCGCCGCCGCTCCAGGGGCAGTCGTAGTGCTTCAGGCGGGCGGCCTCCTTGCTCAGAATGAGGTCGTAGGCAATGGGGCCCCACAGCTCGCAGTCGGCAAAGGGCTTCTGCTTCTGCTCGGCCACCAGGCGCTGGGCCTCCACGGTGTCCTGCATGTGGAAGGTCACCTGCTCCACCAGGCTCAGCAAGGCCAGCTTGGGATTCTCATAGCCGAAGGCCTTCAGGGCGTCGGCGGTGTTCTTGATGATGGCCTTCTTCTGGGTCATGTTGGGCTTGATGATGACGGTCATGTCACTCAGGGCCAGCAGCTTGGGATACTCGGGCAGGGAGGCCAGGGACACGTGGCTCATGAGCCGGTCAGTGCGCAGGCCGTTCTTGCCGTCCAGCACCGGCATCAGGAAGTCACGGGTGGGGATGTTGCCGCGCATGAGCACGTCGCCGTCGCCGGAGTTGATGATGTCGATGGCCATCTGGGTGATGTTGTGTCCGGGAGGGGTGTCCACCATGGTGTAGGGCTCCTTCTCCAGACCGAACTGCTCCAGGACCGTAATGGTCCGGGCGCGGTCGCCCACCAGCACGGGCTGTACCAGACCCTTTTCCTGAGCGGCGAAGATACCCTTGAGCATGTTCTCACCGTCGGAACCGGCCAGGATCACCCGCATGGGACGGGACATCTTGGGTACGCGCTCCAGGATCGCGTCGAAATTTTTCAGTTCCATAATGTCATCTCCGATCCACTTTACCATGTGGCTGCCGCGCAGCCGTGTCTTGTCTCAGTATAGCCTATTTCCCCGGCGATGACAAGAGAAATTGGGCAAAAAGGAAATGTTCAGGCCGCAAACGAAAGTGGGACGGGCGGGGCATGGGACGTGCCGGCCTCTGCCCGGTGCCCGTGTCCACGGCCAGGGGACAAAAAGGCAGGCGCATCCTGCGATGCGCCCGCCGCTGAGCCTGTCGACAAAGTCGACAGGCTCTCTCAAAAATGCAAGCATTTTTTCGAAGGGATGCAGCCTGCTGCGTCGCACTCGCTGCGCTCGCACGCTTGCAGGCTGAAGAGAGTTTTTTCCGAGGCACATGTCCCCGGAAAAAACGGACTGAATTTCATTCCGTCGTCTGCGGACGACGGAACTCTGCGAGGCTCTTGCCAAAAATCAAGCGCATATGTGCTTTTTCGACAGCCCTCGGGTTCTGTATTGCGGGGATGCTCAGCCCTGCTGGACGGCCTCCCGGGCGGCGATGTCGGCCTGGGCCTTGGCCTCCAGCCCGGCGGCCTCCTCCTTGGGGACCTCCCGGATGAGGATGAAGGGGGTGAGCTGCCGCACCTGACCGGCGGGGTTGTCGCCGATGAGCTTTGCGAGCTTCTCATCAGCCCAGTCCTTCAGGGCGGAGCACTTGCCCAGAATCTCCTGGGCCAGGGCGTTGGCGTCCACGATCATGGAGACCACGCCGGTGTCCTTGAGCACCTTCTCGCACACCCCGTCGGGGTCGGCGGGGATGCGGATGCCCATCTCGGCGTACTCCTCGATGTCGTGGCCGAAGAAGCCGTCCAGGCCGTAGACCTCGTCGCCGGCGATCTTGTAGAAGGTGCCGTGGACGCCCCGGAGCTTGTCGATGGCGGCCCGGAAGGCGGCCCACAGGATCTTGGGGGCGCCGCACTGGTTGATGGCGAACTGCATCTTGTAGGGGACGCCGGCACCGGGGCCGGCGGCGGTCTGGGCCACGCAGCGGCACAGGATGTTGGCCAGCAGACCGGGCTTCACGTCCTCGGCGTAGACCACCCGCTTCTGACACAGGGCCACGATCTTCTCACTGACGGAGACGATGTCGCCGGGCTGCCACACCGGCACCACGTACTGCCGCACCAGGGCGTCGTAGTCGTCGCCCACGTTGACGAAGGGGATCTGGATGGCGTGACGGGCATAGGTCTTGCCGTCCACCTCGATAATGAGCTTTTTTGTGGCGTTGACGTAAAAATCTTTCGCTTCCATAGCCGCTCCTTTTTCCGCTATCTTTCCCGGAGGGAGACCCTCCGCTGTTCACCTCAGAGCCGGGCTCTGCCCGGCGGCACGGTAAAAGTATAGCCGTTTCCCGGGAAAAATCAACCCTTCCCGGTCCATTTTTCCCCAAAATGGGGGAATAAACGGGGGAGCGCCGGGACAGACTAGGCCAGAAAGGAGGGAGGACGGTGTTCGGACGGAAAAAGGACCGGCGGGAGCCGGTGCCGCCCCACCCCCGGCAGGAGCCCCGGATCGACGGACCCCTGACGGCGGAGAATATGGAGCGGGTCTTTGGAGGCAGCGTGGACTTCGCCAAGCGGACGGTGGCCCTGGGGGGCGATCCGGCCCGGACGGCCACCCTGTGCTATCTCTCCGGCATGGTGAAGATGGAGCGCATCAGCGACTATATCCTGCGGCCCCTGGCCCAGGACGAGACGCTGGCACAGTGCGACGAGGCCCAGGCGGTGGAGCGCATCCAGAAGGGGGCCCTCTACAACCTCATCCTGGAGGAGCGGACCACCGCCGACCAGGGGGTCTTTGATCTCATCAACGGCTGGTGTCTGCTCTTTTTCCCAAAAACGGGGAAGGCGCTCTCCTTCCTGGTCCAGACCGAGGAGAAGCGGTCCATCTCCCCGTCGGAGAACGAGCCGCCCCTCAAGGGGCCCCGGGACTCCTTCGTGGAGTCCATCCGCACCAACACCTCCATCCTCCGCCGCCGGGTCCGAGCCCCCGACCTGCGCATCAAGGAGCTGCTGGTGGGACGGCAGACAGTGACCCCGGTGGACCTGGTGTGGATCGAGGGCATTGCCAACCCGGAGACGGTGGCGGCGATGGAGGGGCGGCTGGCCGCCATCGACATCGACGGCCTCATCTCCCCGGCCAGCTTGGAGGAGTACCTCACCGGGGAGGTGCGCACCGCCTTTCCCACCATCCTCTCCACCGAGCGGCCCGACCGCTTCTCCTCCGGCATCGTGGAGGGGCGGGTGGGGGTGCTGGTGGACGGCCTGCCTATGGGCTGGCTGCTGCCTGCCGGGCTCAGCCAGTTCTTCCGCACCCCCCAGGACAAGGCTCTGAGCTGGATGGCGGCCTCGGCCCTGCTGGTGATCCGGTACCTGTGCATGCTCACCACCCTCTTTCTCCCCGCCCTCTATATCGCCGCCGTCACCTTCCACCTGGAGCTGCTGCCCACCCGGCTGGCCCTGGCCATCGTGGCCGCCAAGCAGGACGTGCCCTTCACCACCATCTTTGAGGTGCTCATGATGCTCCTGGCCTTCGAGATCATCCAGGAGGCCGGGCTGCGGCTCCCCAGCTCCATCGGCCAGACCGTCTCCATCCTGGGCGGACTGGTGGTGGGCTCCGCCGCCGTGGAGGCCCGCATCGTCTCCCCGGTGGTCCTCATCGTGGTGGCCGCCGCCGGCATCGCCGGGTACACCATGCCCTCCCAGGACTTCGCCGCCGCCCTGCGGCTGTGGCGCTTCGGCTTCGCCGCTTTGGCCGCACTGGCGGGTATGTTCGGCGTGGCCATGGGGGGACTTCTCCTCATCTGCCACCTCTCCTCCCTGGAGTCCTTCGGCGTGGCCTACCTCTCGCCCTTCGTGGCCGGCGACGGAGAGCGGCACGCCGTCTACGCCGTCCTCCGGCGGCCCCTGCCCTTCGTCAAGCTCCGGGAGGCTGCCCTCCGCACCCGCAACCGCCGCAACCAAGGCCCTTTTTCTTAAAAGAAAAAGGACCCAAAAAGAACTTTATTACCGCTCTGGATGTGGGTGGAGAGGGAAAAGCCTGCGCCCGGTAACGGAAAGAAGAAGCGCCATGCGGCGATTATTACCCGTGCGGCGTCCAATGGGCCCCTGCTCTGCGCCACAATCCCCACCTACGTTGCAGCAACGGCAATTTCAGTCAGCGCCACCACGCCCCGACACCTACCCACGCAGGCGGCGAAAAAATGTGGGATAGGACCACAGCCTGTCCCTGTTCCACCATGGTAGTCACCTATGGACGGGGCTGGTGCTCAACGGGGGCGTAAAGACGGGCCGCCGGATTCCTATTTGGAGCCACCTAACCCGCACGGGAGCCCCTTTTTCTTTGGATTCCAAAAACCGTTCCTTTTCCAGCAGGGAAGCGAAACGGGTTTTGAAAGCGTCTCTTTTCTCCAAAAGCGTATATTGGTTGGCATTTGCTTCATAAACATGACCTTCCCCTCTGAGGGGGAAAGGTGCTCCACAGGGACAGATGAGAGGGCGCTGAATAGAAAAAAGGGAAATACCATTTTGCTGACCCACCCTCATCCGTCATTTGCTCCGCAAATGCCACCTTCCCCCTGGAAGGGGGAGGGTTTTACAAGGTGCGCGGGGGTCGCTGCACCCCACTCAATGGAAAGGAGGTCTCCATGAGACGAATTATTTCCCTGTTTATCGTGCTGGCCCTTCTGCTTGTGGGGTGCTCGGCCCTGCCCTACGCCCACCAGATCGATAAAACCGTGCTGATGGAGGTCCTGGGTGTGGACGCCGGAGCGGGGGAGACGGTGACGGTCACCGTCGCCAGCGGCGCCCGGCCGGGGGACCAGGAGCCCCTGGTCCTCTCGGCCCAGGCGGGCACCATCTCGGCGGCCTGCTCCGATATGGGCGAGCGGGGGGAGGACTTTGTCTTTTTCGGCGACGTGGAGCAGGTGCTGGTGGGGGAGGAGGAGGCCCAGCGGGGCCTGGAGTCCCTGCTGGGCCACATGGCCCATGACCCGGAGCTGCGGCTGGAGGCCGAGCTGTGGGTGGTGAAGGGAGCCGAGGCCGCCGACCTGCTGCTGGAGGCAGGGGAGGGGGAGAGCCTGCCCGACCGGCTCTCCGCCATGTCCCGGAACGCCGAGCTGCTGGGCGGACCCCGGCCCCAGATGGCCCGGGGGGCCCTCACCGACCTGCTGGAGAACGGCGCCACCCTGCTCCCCGCCCTGGAGCGCCGGGAGGCCGAGGACGGCCAGGGCGCCCAGGGGGAGTATGTGCTGGTGACGGCGGGCTATGCCGTCATCCGGGACGGAGTTCTCCAGGGCTTCACCGATGAGACCGCCGCTTTCGGAGCCGACCTGCTGCGGAGCATGGGCAAGGGGCAGATCCTGGAGCTCTCCGGCCCTGAGCGGGGCTATACCGCCTTAAAAATCACCGGGGTCAAGACCACCTTCCGCACTGTCTTTGAGGGGGACACCCTCACGGGGCTGCGGGTGGCCTGTGCCCTGGAGACCCAGGCGGCGGAGCTCTCCGGCGCCGCCGCCCGGCTGGGGGAGGAGGACCGGCTGGCCCTGGAGGGGGAGCTCTCCCGACTGGCCGGGGAGGCCATGGAGGCCGCCATGGCGCAGTTCCAGGCCTTCCGGGCCGACGCCATCCACCTGCTGGACAGGGTGGCCCTGGCGGTGCCCTGGAAGCAGGCGACACTGGAAAAACAGTGGCAGGAGGTCTTTCCCAACCTCACCCTGGAGGTGGAGGCGGAGGCCACTGTGGCCAGAAGCTGAGGAAAGGAGGTGCCCCATGGAGGGGGACCGGATCTCCGCCCGGCAGCTCTACGGGATGCTGTTTACCGGGCTTTTGACCCCTGCGGTGCGGGCGCTCCCCGTACTCACCGCCGCCGTGGCCGACAAGAGCGCCTGGCTCACCGGCCTGCTGGCCTTTCCGCCCCTGCTGGGGGCGGGCTGGGCCGTCTATACCCTCTCCAGGGGACAGGACGGACTCTCCGGCGGTTTTCGACGGGCCTTCGGTCTGGCGGCGGGCAAGGCCGTCACAATTATATATATGGTGTGGGCCCTCTTCCTCCTGTGCCTGGAGGGGCGGCTCTACGCCGGGCGCATGGTCACCGCCGGCTACCGGGGGGCCTCGCCCGCCGTCTTTCTGCTGGTGCTGCTGGCGGTGGTGGTGTGGATGGCCCGGCGGAAGCTCTCTGCCTTTGCCCGGGCCTCCGAGATCTGCTTTCTGGTTCTGGCCCTCATCCTGGCCCTGGTGGTGGGCTTCTCGCTCCTGGACGCCCGCCCCCGCCGGGTGCTGCCCGTGTGGACCCAGGACCTCCCCGCCGCGGCCGCCGCTACCCTGGTGCCCGTGGGTGTCCTCTCCGGCGGCGTGCTGGGCGGCTTTCTGGCCGGGCAGGTGGCGCCCAGAGAGGGGGATGCCCGGCGGGGCCGCCGGTGGCTGCTGGGCACCTGTATCGTCATCACCCTGCTCCAGCTGGGCGCCGTAGCCCAGCTGGGGGCGCAGCTGTGCGCCCGGGTGGAGGTCCCCTTCTTCGAGATGGCCCGGGGCGTGGGCATGGACGGCGCCTTCCAGCGGGTGGAGTCTGTGGTCATGGCCTTCTGGATTCTGAGCGACTTTGTCTGGATGGGCACCCTCCTCTTTGCCGTCAAGGCCATGGCCGCCGCTCTGGTGGGCCCCAAATGGGTGAAGCGGACTCCGATTCTCGCCGCCCTCCTGGCCTTCCTGGGCGCCGTTTTCCTCTTCCCGGACGACTTTGCCGCCCGGGATCTGGACACCTGGCTGGCTCCGGCGGGACAGCTGGTACTGGCCTTTGTGCTGCCCTTTCTGGCCCTGCTGTGCAGCTATATCAGAGAGAGGAAACGGGGGAGAGCGCCGCCGAGCTCCTAAGCCCTTTGGGATGCATCCATATCTTGGGGTGTAAAGAGGGAGAAAAGGGACAGATATAGTTGTGTTTTGCTTCTGTAAAAAGAAAGGCAGGAAAAGTCAATAAATTTGAAAAAAGGTGTTGACAAAGCGGGAACGATTTGGTATATTAACTGAGCGCTTTGCGAGAGGCACAAAAACAGGACGATGACGAGAAGAAAATCTCTGAGATCTGAAAAAAGTGCTTGACAAAAGCTCATGAGTTTGCTAGAATAAGAGAGTTCGCGTCAGAGAGAACACCTTCGAGAGTGACGAAAAGTTCGGAAAACCTCGAAAAAAGTTCTTGACAAGGGCTCAACGATCTGGTAAAATAAAT
>NZ_CALXEE010000051.1 GCF_944387245.1 uncultured Intestinimonas sp.
CGCTGGGTTTTCCCCTCTGCCAGCATGGCCCTGATCTCAGGTAGCAACGCTTGAACGTGTGTGTAATTTCGTTTCTCTATGACAAAACCCCCTGATGTAGTCTATTTTCCTACATCAGGGGGCCTTTTGTCACTGTCCGCTTTTACTGGACCGGTTCAGCAGCAGCCGGGTCAAAAACTCCGGACTGAGCTGGCACTCTGTGCGGTACTTTTTATACCAAGGCCGGGCCGTACGCAACAAAAATTCGGAGCCCCATCCGGGAAAACGGTCGGATTGTGGGATCAGGAATTTGCTTCGGAGGTGCGCTTTGGAGTGGCGTCATAGGCCGCCAGCAGCGCCGGCAGGTTGGCCTCCCTCACCTTGGCTGTGTCTATTCGTAGGGTACAGTAAGGGGCGATCCGTTCCAGAGTCTCCGCCAGGGCCTCGGCCTTGTACCGGCCCAGCCGGTTCACCGTGTACTGCTGGGACAAAAAGCCGCACGAAAGAACTACACCCGTGGTGGTGTACCCCTTCGTGCGGCATTTGCCTTATACTCTGGCGCTTATTATAGCATTAGCGGATGGAGTGTAAAGATATGGGGGAGGGCGGCAAAAGGGTGATTTTGTCACAGAAGGGGCGGGCGGTTTTTGGTATGCTAAGCCTGTAAACAAGAAAAGACCGGAGCGGAACCGCCGCCCGGCAAAGGGAGGAAAGCACATGGGCCTATTTGACTTTTTTCTCCGCCGGCCTGACTTTGAAGAGGGTCTGGAGCGCTGGCGGGCTGCCCCCGGCGCCATCCTGTTGGATGTGCGCACCCCGGAGGAGTACCGTGCCGGACATGTGCCCGGGGCCGTGAATCTGCCCCTGGACCGCCTGCACGAGCAGGAACTGCCCACGGATCAGCCCATCTTCGCCTACTGCCTCAGCGGCGCCCGGAGCGCCCAGGCCTGCGCCTGGCTGAAGCGGCAGGGCCATGAGGCTGTGAATCTGGGTGGCATCGGCGGCTACCGGGGAGTACTGGAGACCAATGGATAAAGGAGGAAACGCCATGAAAGTCGTTATTGTCGGAGGCGTGGCCGGAGGGGCCACTGCAGCAGCCCGTCTGCGCCGCCTGAACGAGGAGGCTGAGATCATCATTCTGGAGCGGACCGGGTATGTCTCCTATGCCAACTGCGGCCTGCCCTACTACATCGGGGGGACCATCCAGGACAAGGGGGCGCTCACCCTCCAGACCCCGGAGAGTTTTCGTGCCCGGTTCAACATCGATGTCCGCGTCAAGAACGAGGTTCTCTCCGTGCAGCCCGAGGAGCACACAGTAACTGTCCGCCGTCTGGAGGACGGCAGCGAGTACACCGAGACCTACGACAAGCTGATCCTCTCTCCGGGGGCCAAGGCCATCCGGCCTCCCCTGCCCGGCATCGACCTGGAGGGCATCTTCACCCTGCGCACCGTGGAGGATACCTTCCGCATCCGGAACTTCCTGGAGCGGGAGCGGCCTCAGTCCGCCGTGGTGGTGGGCGGTGGATTCATCGGCCTGGAGATGGCGGAGAACCTGATCCACGCCGGGGTGCGCACCACCATGATCCAGCTGGACGACCAGGTGCTGCTGCCTCTGGACAAGGATCTGGCCGGTGAGGTCCATGCCTACCTGCGGGGTCAGGGCCTGGACCTGCGGCTGAGCACCGCCGTCACCGGCTTCCGCCGCCGGGGCGGAAAGCTGGAGACCCTCATCGGGGAGGAGGCTCCAGTGGCCGCTGACCTGGTCATCCTGGCCATCGGTGTGGCCCCCGAGTCCGACCTGGCCCGCCGGGCAGGCCTCACCCTGGGGCAGAAGGGCGCTATCGTGGTGGATGCCCACATGCGCACCTCTCACCCGGACATCTACGCCGTGGGCGACGCGGTGGAGCTCACCCACGCCGTCACCGGCCAGAAGTCCCTGGTGGCCCTGGCCGGGCTGGCCAACCGGCAGGGCCGGGTGGCCGCCGACCACATCTGCGGCCTGACCCAGGGCTACGCCGGGGCGCAGGGCTCCTCCATCCTCAAGCTCTTCGGCATGACGGCAGCCGCTACCGGCCTCAACGAGCGCGCCGCCAAGGCCGCCGGGGTGGCCTACGACAAGGCGGTGACCTACTCCGCTTCCCACGCCACCTACTATCCCGGGGCACAGAACATGAGCATCAAGACCCTCTTTGACCCGGCCACCGGGCGCATCCTGGGTGCCCAGATCGTGGGCTTTGACGGGGTGGACAAACGCATCGATGTCATGGCTACCGCCATCCGGGCGGGACTCACCGCCCAGCAGCTCACCGAGCTGGACCTGGCCTACGCGCCCCCCTATTCCTCCGCCAAGGACCCGGTGAACATGGCCGGCTACGTCATCGAGAACCTGCGGAGCGGCCTGGTGGAACAGCACCACTGGGACCAGGTGGCCGGCCTGCCCGACGACGGTTCGGTGATCCTCCTGGACGTGCGCACCCCCGACGAGGTGAAGCAGCAGGGCCTCCTGCGGCCCGACGCTGTCCACATCCCCCTGGATGAGCTGCGGCAGCGGCTGGGAGAGCTGGACCCGGCCAAGAAGATCTATGTCAACTGCTTCAGCGGCCTGCGCAGCTATCTTGCCTGCCGCATCCTGAGCCAGAAGGGCTTCCGCTGCTCCAATCTGGCCGGCGGCTGGCGGTTCTGGTCCTATGCCGCCACGGACCGCATCCACGACGCCACGCCCACCCATCCCTGCGGCATCCCCACCGAGCGGGGCGGCTGCGGTAAGTAAACCATCCGAACCCAGCTTCGGATCGCTCTGGAGACAAGAGGGCCGGCACCATCGGGTGCCGGCCCTCTTTCGGGATACCGTCTTGCGGTGGGGAGTCCGATATGCTAAAATGCCACAAGAACGGTATCCTATTTTGGAGTTGGTAAAAAATGTTCGGAAAGAAAGCCTTCCAGCCCCTGGCCGGGCCTCTGCCGCCTCTGGGGTTGCTGGATTATGAATCCACCATGAAGTTTCGGGAGGACGCCTTGGAGCAGTATCGGGCCAACGGCTGGGACACGGCGGTGCTCCTGGACTGGATGATCCGTACTCTGCTGAGCAGCCTCATGGCGGACAGCGCCTCCCGGATCTTTCTGCCCAAGACCGAGACCGGCCCCTTTGAGCTGGACGACCTGCTGCCCCTCTCCGCCGCAGCGCCCACCGGCCGCGTCAAGCTGTCCCTGAACCGGGTCTTTCTGCTGGCGCCGGTCTGGAACAACCGGGAGACCGCTGAGACCCTTCACCAGGCCACCAGGCGCTCCGTGGAGGAGCTGGCGGGTGGGGAGGCGGTGGGAGTCTACCTCAAGGAGCTCAACCTGGCCATTGTGGATGGCGACCCCCACGAGAGCCTGTGCTGCCGTTTTCTGGGCCAGGGCGCCATCGTCCTGGACAGCTATTCCCTCCGGGACCTGGCCCCCATCCTCAGGACCGACGGACAGGACTGGTTCGTGACGGAGGAGGACGGCGAGGAGAGCTACTGCCCTGTGCTGGAGCCCCGGATGGCCGCCCTCTACCGGCTGGGCTTGGAGCGGTACTACCCCAAGCTCCTGGCCGCCCAGCGGGAGGAGAAGTAAAGGATACCAGCAATGTCCCATCAATGTACAGGAAGGCTTCACATCTTGTAAGATGTGGAGCCTTTCTGCTTTGCTGCCAGATCCATGCCGCCGCAATGACTTGACAGGGAGACAAGAGAGTTTATAATTGACATATCAATCATTGATATGTCAATTTGGAGGCGGAACGGATGGAACGGACCTTCCACATGCTGCTCTATCGGGCCTTCCACGCCCAGCGGGGGGCGCTGCGCCCCGCCCTGGGGGAGCTGGGGCTGGGGACAGGACAGCCCAAGCTGCTGGGCTACCTGCGGCGGAACGGCCCCTGCGGACAGCGGGAGCTGGCCAACTACTTTGAGATCGACCCGGCGGCGGTGTGCCGGATGCTGGACAGCCTCCAGAAGGGGGGCTTCGTCACCCGGCGGGCCGACGACCAGGACAAGCGGCGGGACCTCATCGCCCTCACCCCGGCGGGGGAGGCGGCCTATGAAGCCTGGCAGGAGCGGTGCCGAGACATGGAGGAGCGGATGCTCTCCGACTTCACCCCGGAGGAGCGGGAGCGTTTTGCCGACTATCTGGGCCGGGCCTACCGCAACCTGAAATCCGAGAGGGGGGATGGGACATGAAAGACCTCAGACGTCTGCTCTCCTACCTGGGACCCTACCGGCGGGACATGTTTACCGGCGCCCTGCTGGTCTTCATCGAGACCGTCTTCGAGCTGGTGATCCCGGTGCTCATGGCCGACCTCATCGACGTGGGCGTGGAAAACCGGGACCTCCACTATATCGTGGGCAAGGGCATCCAGATGGGCATCTGCGCCCTGCTGGCTCTTATCACCGGCCTCCTCTACGCCCGGTTCACCGCCCGGGCGGCCTACGGCTGGGGCGCACGGGTCCGGGAGGCCCAGTACGAAAAGGTCCAGAGCTACGCCTTCTCCAACCTGGACCGGTTCGAGACGGCCTCCCTGGTCACCCGCATGACCACCGACGTGACAGTGCTCCAGAACGCTGTCAACGGCGGCCTTCGCCCCCTCTTCCGCAGCCCCGTCATGCTGCTCATGGGCCTGGGGCTCTCCTTCTGGATGAACGCCGAGCTGGCCCTTATCTTCCTGGTGTGCGCCCCCATCCTGGCCATCATCCTCTTCCTGGTGGTCAGCAAGGTGGCCCCCATGTACGGAAGGCTCCAGAAGTCCGTGGACCGTCTCAACAACGTGGTCCAGGAGGGCCTCACCGCCATCCGGGCGGTGAAGGCCTTCGTCCGGGGAGAGTACGAGGAGGACAAGTTCCAGAGCGTCAACCAGGCGCTCATGGCCACCAGCCAGCGCACCTTCCAACTGGCTGTCCTCAACCTGCCCGCCTTCCAGTTCACCATGTATACCGCCATCGTCCTCATCCTGTGGTTCGGCGGCGGCATGATCCTGGACGGCGGCTTGCAGGTGGGTGAGCTCACCGGCTTTCTGAGCTATGTCCTCCAGGTCATGAATTCCTTCATGATGATCTCCAACGTGTTTCTCCTCCTCACCCGCAGCCTGGCCAGCGCCCACCGTATCGCCGAGGTGCTGGACGAGGACGTGGTCCTCACCTCTCCCGATGACCCAATCCCGACTGTGCCCGACGGCAGTGTGGATTTTGAGGGTGTCTCCTTCAAGTACCACGCCGACGCCAAGGAGTACGCCCTCTCTGGGGTGGACCTCCGCATCGGGGCCGGCCAGACCGTGGGTATCCTGGGGGGCACCGGCTCGGCCAAGACCACCCTGGTCCAGCTCATCCCCCGGCTCTATGACGTGACCGAGGGGGCCGTAAAGGTGGGGGGCCACGACGTGCGGGACTACGACCTCACCGCCCTCCGGGACGCTGTGGGCATCGTCCTCCAGAAGAACGTCCTCTTCTCCGGCACGGTGCGGGAGAACCTCCAGTGGGGCAATCCCGACGCCACCGACGAGGAGCTGTGGGCGGCCTGCCGGGCGGCCTGCGCCGACGAGTTCCTCACCCGGATGCCGGGCGGCCTGGACGCCGACCTGGGCCAGGGGGGCGTCAACGTCTCCGGCGGCCAGAAGCAGCGGCTGTGCATCGCCCGGGCCCTGCTGAAGCGCCCAAAGATCCTCATCTTCGACGACTCCACCTCCGCCGTGGACACCGCCACCGAGGGCAAGATCCGCGCCGCCCTGGCCAAACTCACCGGGGTGACCAAGATCATCATCGCCCAGCGGGTGACATCGGTGATGCACACCGACCTCATCGTCATCCTGGAGGACGGGCGCATCCACGCCACCGGCACCCACGATCAGCTCCTGGCCTCCGACCCTATTTACCAGGAGATCTACACATCCCAGATGAAAGGAGGGGAGGACCATGGCGGCCCGTCCGCTCAGCGGTAAAAAGCCCAAAGATCTGGGCTACACCCTGCGTACCCTGCTCTCCTACATGGGGCGTCACAAGTACCTGCTGCTGGTGGTGGCGGTGCTGGTCACCGTCAGCGCCCTCTGTAACCTCCTGGGCACCTACATGATCCGCCCCGTGGTCAACAACCTGGCCTCCGGCGGCATGAAGGCCCTCCTCAAGGGCGTGGCTCTCACCGCCTGCATCTATCTGGTTGGCGCCCTCTCCGCCTGGGGCTACACCCAGACCATGGTCAAGGCAGCCCAGAAGGTCCTCTTCGACATCCGCCGGGACCTCTTTGCCCACCTCCAGACCCTGCCCCTCCGGTTCTTCGACACCCGCCGCCACGGCGACGTCATGAGCTACTTCACCAACGATGTGGACACCATCTCCGACGCCCTCAACAACTCCTTCGCCATGGTCATCCAGAGCTTCATCCAGGTGGTGGGCACCCTCACCATGCTCTTCATCCTCAACTGGCGGCTCACCCTGGTGGTGGCGGTGTGCTACATCATCATGTTCGTTTACATCCGCTTCAGCGGCAAGCGCAGCAAGGCTTACTACCGAAAGCAGCAGGCCAGCCTGGGCGATCTGGACGGCTACATCGAGGAGATGGTGGCCGGCCAGAAGGTGGTGAAGGTCTTCAACCACGAGGGGGAGAACCTCCAGCGCTTCCGGGAGAAGAACGAGGCCCTCCGGCGCTCAGGCACCGGCGCTCAGGGCTACGCAGCCACCATGGTGCCGGCGGTGGTGAGTATCTCCTACATCAACTACGCCATTGTGGCCGCCCTGGGCGGCTACATGGCCATGACAGGTATAACCGACGTGGGCAGCCTGGCCAGTTACCTGGTCTTCGTCCGTCAGGCCGCCATGCCCATCAACCAGTTCACCCAGCAGAGCAACTTCCTCCTGGCCGCCCTGGCTGGCGCCGAGCGGGTCTTCGAGGCCATGGACCAGCCCCCGGAGGTGGACGAGGGCAAGGTGGAGCTGGTGAAGGAGCCGGAGGGCGGCTGGTCCTGGCGCAAGCCCGACGGCACCTCGGTGCCCCTGCGGGGAGACGTGCGTTTCGACCATGTCACCTTCGGCTACGACCCCGGCCACCCCATCCTTAAGGACATCAGCCTCTTCGCCAAGCCCGGCCAGAAGATCGCCTTCGTGGGCTCCACCGGCGCGGGCAAGACCACCATCACCAACCTCATCAACCGGTTCTACGACGTGCAGAAGGGGACGGTGACCTATGACGGCATCGATGTGAAGGACATCAAAAAGGATGACCTGCGCCGCTCCCTGGGCATGGTCCTCCAGGATACCCACCTTTTCACCGGCACCATCGCCGACAACATCCGCTTCGGCAAGCTGGACGCCACCATGGAGGAGGTGGAGAAGGCCGCCCGCATCGCCAACGCCGACTCCTTCATCCGCCGTCTGCCCCAGGGCTATGACACCATGGTCACCGCCGATGGCGCCAACCTCTCCCAGGGCCAGCGGCAACTGCTGGCCATCGCCCGGGCCGCCGTGGCCGACCCGCCCGTCCTCATTCTGGACGAGGCCACCTCCTCCATCGACACCCGTACCGAGGCCCTCATCGAAAAGGGCATGGACCAGCTCATGGAGGGGCGGACCGTCTTCGTCATCGCCCACCGGCTCTCCACCGTCCGCAACGCCAACGCCATCATGGTGCTGGAGCAGGGGCAGATCGTGGAGCGGGGCAGCCACGACGACCTGCTGGAGCAGAAGGGCGAATACTACCAGCTCTACCACGGCATGTTCGAGCTGTCCTGAAGCCCTGACATTCAAATTGGGGATTGACAGTTTGGAACGTCCTCTGTATAATATGCTTATAAATCAAGAGGCAAACTATGCCGGGTGTAGCAAGTTTGCTGTATCCCGCTCCCGTTGGAGCGGACCACTTCAGATGCGTAGGGAGCATTTTGAAGCGCCGTTTGGCGCTCCAAAATGCTCCCTTTTTCAAAAGAAGGGTCTGCTGGCTCCGCACCCGGGGGCGGCGGTACGGAGAAAGCGAGGTGCGGGACGTGAGCACCAAGGAGAGACGTACCACGACGCTCTTCCTGGCCGATGACGACGAGAGCGTACGCCGGACCTTAGAGCATTTTTTTGCCCGGTGCCCGGACTATCAGGTGGTGGGGACCGCCAGCGACGGCGCCGCCGCGGTGGAGGGCTGCAAGCGGCTGCGGCCGGACGCGGCGCTGCTGGATATTCAGATGCCTGTGCTCAGCGGCACCGGCGCCGCCAGACTGATCCTGGAGGAGGGGTATGCCAAATGTGTGGTCATGCTCACCGCCTTCAGCGACCGGGACAGCGTACAGGAGGCCCTGGATGCCGGCGCCTTCGGTTACCTCACCAAGCCCTTTGAGCCGGACAAGATCCTGCCCACCCTGGAGGTATGTCTGTACCGCAGCCGGGAATACCATCTGCTGCGCAAGGAGCAGCGGAATCTGGACCGGCGCCTGGGGGAGCGGGAGACCGTGGACCGGGCTAAGCTCCTCCTCATGGAGTCCAGACGGATGTCGGAGGAGGAGGCTTACCGCTATATCCGGGAGCTCAGCCGCCGGAAGAATCTCTCCATGGCCAAAGTGGCGCGCTACCTAGTGGAACAGCTGGGAGGGACGCCATGATCAGTGCGACCAGAATGCTCTGCCAGAAATATACCGATCTCACCGACGAGGAGATCGCACACATCGAGTCCTACAACGCCCTCCTGCCCGCTCTGGCCAACGCCGAGGAGGCCGACGTCTTCATTGACTGCCGTACCTCCACCGGCCGCTCCGCCATCGTGGTGTGTGAGGCCAAGCCCCAGACCGTGCCCTCCAACTACGAGCGCACCATCCTGGGGATGCTCATCCAGTGGCAGGACGAGCCGGCGGTGGACCGTTCCTTCCGTCTCCAGGTCCCCACCGTGGGTGTACGGGCGGTCTCCATGCCCGAGGACCGGCGGATCGTCCAGTCGGTGGAGCCCATCTTCTACGAGGAACGGCTCATCGCCGTGCTCATCTACGAAAAGCCCGCCATGGCGGTGGAGGCGGTGGTGGCCCAGCAGGAGGAACACCCCGCCGGGGAAAAGGACGGCCTGGATTGGGCCGGTGTGGCCGACTGCCTGGGAGAGGCCGTCATCTTTCTGAATCAGGAGGGGGCGGTCTGCGGCTACAACCAGGAGGCCGGTACCCTCTATCGGAATATGGGATATATCGGCGATCTGATGGGAATGCCGGGCAGCAATATCCAGCCGGCGGCGCTGGCTGAATGTGACGGACAGTGGCACGAGTCCTCAGTGGTCAACCGGACCCTCCAGTACCGCCGGGTGGCCGTCACCAGGGGCACGGCCCGGTCGGCCCTCATCATCCGCGATCTCACCGGGCAGCGGCGGCTGGAACAGGAGCTGGCCTTTCAGAAGACCGCCCTACGGGAGCTGCGGCACCGGATGAAAAACAGCCTCCAGATGATCGCCAACCTCACCCGGAACCGAAGCTATGAGGCCAACGATCCCACCGCCATCCAGACAGCCTTGCTGGATACGGCCAACCGCCTGCTCTCCCTCACCGCCACCCTGGACGGGGTGGTCCAGGTGTCGCCGGAGAAGGTCTCCCTCCTCCAGGTGCTGGAGCAGGTGCGCAAATATACCTTCCAGACCCTGCTGACACCGGCCAGAAGCATCACCATACGGGTGTGGGGCCAGGACGCGGCGGTGTCCGCCGACTGCGCCTCCTCGGTTGCCCTAGTGGTCAATGAGCTGGTGCAGAACGCCCTCAAGCACGCCTTTCCCGCCGGAGCGGCGGGTGAGGTGGATATCCAGCTCCAGGCCGGCCGCCCCCTGTGCAAGGTCACCGTGGGGGACAACGGCGTCGGCTTCCGCCAGGAGGCCGTGAGACCGGGCGGCATGGGACTGGAGCTGGCCGCCACCATCGTCCGGGAGAAGCTCATGGGCGAGTGGAAGGTGGACAGCGGCAGCGGGGGGACCCGCATCACCTTTGATTTCTTGGAACAATGACCGCACCGACCTGAGGTTATGGCGGCGCGGGAATACACTGGGCGACGCAGCCCAGGGACAGCGGCAGCGCTGCCCCTGGGCTGTTTTGCATATTTTTTCCCATTGTCAGCCAAAGCGTGGGAGACCACGCCCGAATCTGTTCAAAAGAGGTGTATCGAAACATGAAACTGAAGACGACCCTCAACGGCAGCAGTTTCGCCTTCCGGGACATCAAGGATGTGCTGGCCAAGGCCAACGAGCCCAAGTCCGCCGACCGCTTCCAGGGCATCGCGGCGGCCACCGCCACCGAGCGGGTGGCGGCCAAGATCGTGCTCTCGGAGCTCACCGTGGGCGACCTCACCGAGAACCCCACCGTCCCCTATGAAAAGGACGAGGTCACCCGGGTGAATATCGACGGCCTGAACAAGCCCATGTATGAGCGGTTCAAGAACATGACCATCGGCGAGCTGCGGGAGTGGATCCTGGATCATGGGACCTCCACCGAGGAGCTCTGCCGGGCCAGCCGGGCCTTCACCGGCGAGGTGGTGGCCGCCGTGGCCAAGATCATGTCCGCCATGGACCTGGTCTACGGCGCCAGCAAGATCGTCCGGCCCACCAAGTGCATCACCCAGATCGGCCTGCCCGGCACCCTGTCCTACCGCTGCCAGACCAACAGCACCACCGACGACGTGCCCAGCATCCTCCTGGGCGTCATGGAGGGTCTGTCCTACGGCTCTGGCGACGCCTGCCTGGGCATCAACCCCGTCACCGACGATACCGAGACCACCAAGCGCATCGCTGACGGCCTGTGGAACCTGGTGCGGAAGAACGACATCCCCACCCAGATCACCGTCCTCTCCCACATCACCACCCAGATGCAGGCCGTCCGTAACGGTGCTCCACTGTCCATGTTCTTCCAGTCCATCGCCGGCACCCAGGCCGCCAACGACAACTTCGGCGTCAACCGTGCCCTCCTGGAGGAGGCCTATGCCCTGGCCCGGGAGTCCTGCACCGGCCTCGGTCCCAACCTCCTCTACTTCGAGACCGGACAGGGCTCCGAGGTGTCCATCGGCGCCGACGAGGGCGTGGACGAGATGACCCTGGAGGCCCGGACCTACGGCTTCGGCCGCTTCTTCAACCCCTTCATGGTCAACAACGTCTCCGGCTTCATCGGCCCCGAGACCCTCTATGATGGCAAGGAGATGATCCGGGCCAACCTGGAGGACCACTTCATGGGCAAGCTCATCGGCCTGCCCATGGGCATGGCACCCTGCTACACCAACCACACCTCCATCACCCAGGACGACCAGGAGATGGCCACCGCCCTGCTGGCCATGGCCGGCGCCAACTACTACATGGGGGTGCCCGTGGGCGACGACGTGATGCTCTCCTATCAGGACACCAGCTTCCACGACGACGCCACCCTCCGGGAGCTCACCCACCGCCTGCCCGCCCCGGAGTTCCACAAGTGGATGATGAAGATGGACCTGATGGACGAGAACGGTCGTCTCACCCCCCGGGCCGGCGACGCGTCCATTTTCCTGAAGTGAGAAGGAGGGAGCAATCATGAACGAAGCCCAACTGCAAGAGATCATTCTGAAGACCATCACTGAACTGGTGGGCCAGGAGGGAAAGACGACCGCCCCCTCCGCCGGTCCCAAGGTGGACCCCGGCGAGGTGGCCGATCTCTCCGCCGTGGACTACCGGAAGATCATCGACGTGCCCAACCCCGCCAACGAGGAGGAGTACCGCCTCCTGCGGTCCCAGACCGTGGCCCGGCTGGGCGTCTGGCGGGCCGGCCCCCGGTACCGCACCAACACCTTCCTCCGCTTCCGGGCCGACCACGCCGTGGCCATGGACGCCGTCTTCACCGACGTGCCCCAGGAGGTGCTGGAGGAGGCGGGGCTCTTCTCCGTACAGACCCTCTGTGACAGCAAGGACACCTACCTCACCCGCCCCGACCTGGGCCGCCGCTTCTCCGACGAGACCGTGGCCGAGCTGAGAAAGCGCTGCGTCCTGAACCCCGACGTCCAGATTGTGGTCTCCGACGGCCTCTCCAGCACCTCCGTTACCGCCAACATCCGGGATGTCCTGCCCGCCATCCTCCAGGGCCTCAAGTCCTCCGGTGTCACCGTGGGTACTCCCTTCTTCATCAAGTACGGCCGGGTGGGTGCCATGGACGCCGTCACCGAGGCCCTGGGGTCCAAGGTCACCGTCATCCTCCTGGGCGAGCGGCCCGGCCTGGCTACCGGCGAGTCCATGTCCGCCTACATGACCTACGGCGGCTACATCGGCATCCCAGAGGCCAACCGTACCGTGGTCTCCAACATCCACCGGGGCGGCACCACCCCCACCGAGGCCGGCGCCTTCATCGCCGAGCTGTGCCTGCGCATGCTCAAAGAAAAGGCCTCCGGCCTGGACCTCAAGGTCTGAGCATCCATCATTACGTTTGAATAGGAGCAGATGAATATGACCGGAACACAAGCCCTTGGTATGATCGAGACCCGCGGCCTGGTGGGCTCCATCGAGGCCGCCGACGCCATGGTCAAAGCCGCCAACGTCACCCTGATCGGTAAGGTCCATGTGGGCGGTGGCCTTGTGACCGTTATGGTCCGTGGTGATGTAGGCGCTGTCAAAGCCGCCACCGACGCCGGCGCCGCAGCCGCCGAGCGGGTGGGCGAGCTGATCTCCGTCCATGTGATCCCACGTCCCCACCAGGAGGTGGAGTACATTCTTCCCAGTCTGGACCATCAGGCTTGATACGACCTGGGAAAACTGAGAAAATCAGGAATCAATAAGCAAAAAATCCGGCCGATGATAACAAATCGGCCGGATTTTTTGCTTTTTAACACGGACTGTGTCACAAATGTGCGGAATAAAGCGATATAATGGATGTAAAGACGGCGCACATCCGGGGCGCCCCGTGAAAACGGAGGTGGATCTTGTGAACGGTAGATGTGGAAAGAGGTGGTTTGCCCTGCTGCTGTGTTTCGGGCTGTGCCTGGTGGCCGCCGGGGCGGCGGAGGACGGGGATCTGGGCCGCCAGAGGGGCCAGGCCATGCGCCTGGAGGACCTGGGCCTCTTCCTGGGGGTGGGGGAGTACAGTGACGGTACCACCGACTTCGCCCTGTGGCGCTCCCCCAGCCGGGCGGAGGCGGTGACCATGCTGGTCCGGGCCCTGGGAAGGGAGGACGAGGCGGCGATGGGGAAGACCCACCCCTTCACCGACGTGCCCGCCTGGGCCGACGGCTATGTGTCCTACGCCTGGGAAAACGGCCTCGCCAAAGGCACCTCGGACACCGCCTTCGGCGCCTGGGAGGACGCCACCGGGGAGATGTATGTGACCTTCATGCTCCGGGCCCTGGGCTATGCCGACGGCACCGACTTCACCTGGGACGACCCCTGGCCCCTGGCTGAGGCCTGCGGCATCCTGCCCGAGGGGGTGGACCGGGTCGACTTCAGCCGGGGCGACGCCGTGGAGGTCACCGCCGCTGCCCTCTTCGCCAAGCTGAAGGGGAGGGACACCACCCTGGCCGACCAGCTCATCGCCCAGGGGGCTTTTTCCCGGGCGGACTTTGACCGGGCCTTCCGGACCTATGAGGCGGCCATGGAGGAGCTGCTGGAGGGGAGGGACGCCCCTTTCATCGTGGCGCAGCGCTGGGAGTCGGACTGCGGCACGGTGCTGCTGGGAAATGCGGCCGGAACCCCCCATCCCACATACAACTACCTCTACCTGGTGACCAAACCGGCCTCCGACCTGGGGGAGGGGCTCACCATTCAGCTGCCCCTGGCGAGAACGGGCGTCTTTTCCTCGGCCAAGCCCGACCAGGTCTCCCTGAGTGAGGACGGGAGGACCCTTACCTACGCCTGTACCGTCCCGGCGGACGCGCTGGGCATGGACGGCGTCACCATCCTTCAGGAGAAAGGCGTTTACAGCTACACCGCAGACCTGACCACCGGAGTGGCGGAGGAGGAGTTCCAGCCGCCCGAGGGGCCTCCTCTCACTCCGGAGGAGGAGCAGCAGGCCTATGACGACGCCATCCATGAAATGATGGAGAACGGCTACGGCAAAGTGGTGCTGAAGCGGTGGGAGGGGGAGACCTGCACCGCCCTGCTCACCCAGAATACGGGGATCTTTCACGCCGGGCTGAGCATCAGCCTGGACCTGGTTGGCAAGCCCGGGTCCCCTCTGGGGGCGGGCGAGGTGGTGCCCCTGCACCTGCCCCTTGCCGCGCCGGAGCAGTACGCCCAGCCCGACGACCTGGTCTTCAGCGCCGACGGGAAGACCCTCACCTACTCCTGCGCCGTCCGGATGGACGTGCCCGGCCCGGATGGCGTCACCATCATCCAGGAGAAGGGCACCTACACCTATACCGTGGACCTGACCACCGGCGAGGTGCCCGAGACCTTTGCCCCGCCGGAGGGAGAAAACGGCGGCTGAAAATATTCCGTATTTTTGTCACAAATGAGAGCTCAGAAGCGATATCATTCATAGAGAACGGTCCGCCGGGACCGGAAAAAACTAAAATATGGAGGTGTATCCAAATGAGAGGAACGATACGGGCCGGGCTAAGCCTGCTGCTGTGCCTTGCCTTCTGCCTGGGGGCCGCCGGAGCGGCGGAGAGCCGTGACCTGAACCGTCAGGAGGGCCAGGCCATGCGCCTGGAGAGCCTGGGCCTCTTCCTGGGGGTGGGGGAGGACGAAAACGGCTTCACCGACTTCGACCTGGACCGGGCTCCCAGCCGGGCGGAGGCGGTGACCATGCTGGTCCGGGCCCTGGGCAAGGGAGCTGAGGCGGCGGGAATGGCCAAGACCCACCCCTTCGCCGACGTACCCGCCTGGGCCGACGGCTATGTGTCCTACGCCTGGGAAAACGGCCTCACCAAGGGCGTGTCGGACACCGCCTTCGGCGCCGGGGATACCGCCACCGGGGCCATGTACGTGACCTTCATGCTCCGGGCTCTGGGCTACGCCGACGGCACCGACTTCACCTGGGACGACCCCTGGGCCCTGGCCGGGGACTGCGGCATTGTGCCCGAAACGGTGGAGCGGGCGAACTTCCTCCGGGCCGACGCAGTGGACGTCACCGCCGCCGCCCTCTCTGCCAGGCTGAAGGGGATGGATACCACCCTGGCCCAGAAGCTCATTGCCGAGGGGGCCATCTCCCAGGCGGCCTATGACCGGGCCTTCCAGACCTACGAGGCCGCCATGGCGGGGATCGCCGCCAACGACTTCTACCGGGAGGAGGAACGCTGGGAGTCGGACTACGGCACCGTGGTGCTGGGACTGGTGTCCGGCCTGCCCCGGGGCAACGGCTACACCCTCCAGCTGGTGACCAAGCCGGCCGCCGCCGTGGGGGAGGGCCTGGTCATCGACCTGCCCCTGGAGAACAAAGCTGCTCCGGAGGAGCCCGCCCTGAGCACCGACGGGCGGACCTTCACCTACAAGGCCGGGACCCTGGGCCTCCGCACAGTGGACCTGGCCGCCGGCAAGGCGACCGAGTCCTTCCAGGTGGTCCCCGCCCCCACCCCGGAGGCGGAGCAGGCGGCCTATGATGCCGCCATCGCCCAGCGCACCCAGGGGGTCACCGTTCTGGAGCGGCTGGAGGGCGACGCCTGCACCGTCCTCTACACCGCCGCCAGCCCGTCCCAGGGCGAGGGCCGGTCCCTGACCCTGGTCTACAAGCCCGGCTCCGCCAAGGGGGCCGGGGAGACGTTAAACGTGTCCCTGCCCCAGATCAGCGACACCGCCCAGGCAGCGCCGGAAGGTATGGCCATCAGCGCCGATAAGAAGACCCTCACCTTCACCTGTACGGTGAATCAGTCGTCCACGGGACAGGAGGCCGGTATCTATCACTACACCATTTCTCTGGATACCGGGACGGTAGCGTTTGAGATCGCCAATTGAGTCCAGGAAAAGGCGCGGGGAGAGCGGCGGCCGCTCTCCCCGCATTTTTCTTCTGTTACCAAAATGAGTCGGGGATTTTTGCCAGAACAGGAGAGAAATCTTTGGGACTCCCTTGTAATTTTGTCACCATTTTGTTACCATTGTGATGTATCCGAAGGGAGGACATTCTGCGTTCTCCCAAGTAGGGAACAGAAAGGTGGAAAACGGGAAAATGAAGAAGAAAGTGCTCTCGCTGGCACTGGCGGCGGCTATGACGGTGAGTCTGGCA
>NZ_CALXEE010000052.1 GCF_944387245.1 uncultured Intestinimonas sp.
TCTTTATCGTTCCGCCGCTGGTCATGAATATCGGCATGCCAGTGTGCATTGTCTCCTTCCTGCAGCCCACCCTGCTCTGTCCCAGAATAGATCGGCTGGGCGGACGCTTCAAATATCTCATCATGGGCTGCTGCATTCTGGGCATTACCGTGCTGTCCATCGCCATCCCCAAGCACACGGTGCTGGCCTGGATTGCCCCGGTGCTCCTCAGCTGCCACTACTACTCCCGCAGGCTGACCGCCAGCGCCTTGGTCGCTTCGGTGGTCTGCCTGTACGCGGCCGGTATTGCCAGCCTGTTTGTGGGGGAGGGAGACCCCAATCTGATCGAGGTCTTCGATGCGAGGGAGGCGGTCATCACCCCGGAGATTTTCCGGGAGGCGGTGCTCTTCTTCCTACTGCCACGTTCCGCCATCCTGGTGGGCATGGCCTTCGTGTGCATTACTGTGGCCAAGCGCACCCACACCCTGCTGGAAAAGCAGGCCGCCGATTCCTCTGCTCGGCAGCGCATTGAGACCGAGCTGAATGTAGCTACCCAGATCCAGGCGGATATGCTTCCACGGATTTTTCCCGCTTTTCCCGAGCGCCCGGAATTTGATATCTACGCCGGCATGACCCCCGCCAAGGAGGTGGGCGGAGACTTCTATGACTTTTTCCTGGTGGACGATGACCACCTGGCTTTGGTCATCGCCGATGTGTCCGGCAAGGGTGTGCCGGCGGCGCTGTTCATGGTGATTGCCAAGACCCTGCTGAAAAACGCGGTGCAGATGGGCTCGTCCCCCAAGGAGGCCCTAGAGAAGGTCAATAACCAGCTGTGTGAAAACAATGAGGCGGAGATGTTTGTCACCGTCTGGCTGGGGGTATATGAGATTTCCACCGGTAGGCTCACCGCCGCCAACGCCGGTCATGAATATCCGGCCATCCGGAGGGCGGGGGGACAATTTGAATTGTTCCAGGATCGGCATGGCTTCGTACTGGCGGGCATGGAAAACGCCCGATACCGGGAATACCAGCTGGAGATCGGCGTGGGGGACACGCTTTTTGTGTATACCGACGGCGTGGCCGAGGCCACAGACGAGACAAACACCCTCTATGGCACCGACCGTATGCTGGCGGCGCTCAACCAGAACTGCGACTTAGGACCGGAAGGCCTTCTGCACCAGGTCAAGGCGGATATTGACCGTTTTGTGGGTGCGGCCCCTCAGTTTGACGACATCACCATGCTGTCCCTCCAGCGAAAGGGAGGCCAGGAATGAGAGTATCCTCACGGGAGACCGTGTTCGTACGAAAGTCATTTTACCGCTTTTTCCTGCCCAGTCTGCTCTCCTGCCTGGGCATTGCCGCCGGCGGACTGGCGGACTGCATCTTTGTGGGCAACGCCATCGGACCCGTGGGGATGACGGCCATCAGTATCGCCCAGCCCATTTATATGCTATTCAACACCATCAGCTATTCGCTGTCCATCGGTGGTTCGATCCACTACGCCAATGCCCTCAGCGAGGGCAGGGAGGAGGATGGGAACCGTATTTTTACCGATGTCCTGCGGACCGACCTCTTTATCAACATAGCCCTTTGTGCGCTGGGACTGCTGTTCCTCCCGCAGGTGCTTACCTTTCTGGGGGCCGGAACGCCCGGAACTGAGGTCTGGGCTTACAGCGAAGCACTGGTGCGGGCACAGCTGCTGCTGGTACCCGTTATGTTCTGCCAGGGCCCCTTCTACTACTTTGTCAACTGCGACAACGATCCCAAGCTGGCGGCTGTGGCCTTTGTGACCAGCAATGCCCTGGACATCCTGTTCAACTATATTTTTGTGGTCCGGCAGGGTATGGGAGTGGCTGGTTCGGTGTATTCCACTGGCGTGGGTGCGGCTGTGATGATCCTGATCAGCCTGGTCCACTTTTTCAAAAAACGGGGCTGCCTGCGGTTTTGCTGGCCCAAATATCAGCTTGCCTCGGTCATTCGCGCCTTTCGGACTGGCTTTGCCACCTCGGTACAGTACGTCTATCAGTTTATCACCATCCTAGTGTGCAACCATCTGCTGATGTCCATCAGCGGGGAGCTGGGCGTTGCGGTGTTTGGCATTGTGTGCAATGTAGCGCTGGTTGCCGCGTCTGTCTATGACGCCGTCAGCATGGCTCTCCAGCCCATGGTGAGCACATTCCAGGGCGAGCACAACCAGGCCAACATTCGCAGTACCCTACGTCAGGCGTTTCAGGCGGCTATGGTGGCCAACCTGGTCATTCTCGTCCTGCTGCTGGGCTTTCCGCAATGGGTCAGCTTCACCTTTGGCCTACGCACTCCGGATGAACTGGCCATGGGGAGCACGGCCATCCGTATCTATGCGCTGTGCGTGATCCCCTCGGGTATCAACATGGTGCTGACCTACTACTATCAGGCTTTGGGGCGGGAGTTTATCAGCTATTTTCTGTTTACCCTGCGTTCCTTTGTGTTTTTCCTGCTGTTCAGCCTCATGTTCAGCCTGGGTGGCGCGGAGCTGTTTTGGTGGACCTACCCCTGCATGGAGCTAGCCGCCCTGGCTGTGCTGTGCCTTTACAATTACCGAAAGGGCTCCTGGACCTATCTGGGTGAAGAGGACAGCCGCGTATTCAGCGCGTTTGTGGAAAACCGGGATGCCGATCTGGGCGCTTTGGAACAGCAGATTTCCACCTATCTGAAGGGGATCGAGGCCACTTCTGTACAGTGCTACTTTGCCGCTATCGCGGTGGAGGAGGTGTGCGCCGTGATCCTGAGCCGGGCGCCTTTGGGGGAGGTGGGCTATATTCAGTTTACCATCGTACCCCATAAGGACGGCACCCTGACACTCCATCTCCGGGACAACGCGAAAGCATTCAATCCCTTTGACCTAGATACCGATTCCATTGACCTGGAAGGTGGTGCGGGCCTGGATACGCTGGGAATTAAAATCATCAAGGAAAAAGCCAAGGAATTCTTTTACCGCCGGTATGCCGGGTTCAATACACTGGTTGTCCGTGTGTGATGGGGGGATCGGATATGAAGCCAAAGGTGGAATTTTCTCTGGGCAAAAAGCTGACGGTACTGATCATTTTGCTCAGCGTCACCCTGAGCTTGGTAGCAATCTTTGTAAGCTGCCGGATCTTCAGCTCCACCATGACGGATTATTATGGAAAGCTTGGTACCAACCTGGTCCGCACGCTGGCCAGTCAGCTAGACGCCGATGCGCTGGAGCGCTACTATGCCACCGGAGAGGTGGATGATGCCTACTATGTCACTCAGAAGTTTATCCGGGATATGGTGGACAACAACGATGTGGAATACCTCTACGTGGTCCGGCCCCACGGAACGGGAGTGACCTTCCTATTTGACTCGGATATGGATGTGGATACGGACGGGAGCTATTCCGAAGGCGGGTACTGCGCGCTGGGCTCCTATGTGGAGCTGGTGGGCGCATTTGCCGACAATCTCGACAATTTGCTGGCCGGGCTTCCGGTGGAGCCGATCATACAGTGGGATGAGAGCTACGGCTGGCTGATGACCGCCATGACCCCGGTGCTCCATTCTGACGGGAGCATGGCCGGCTATGTGATGGCTGACATCAGCATGAATGAGGTCATGAATACGCAGCGGGACTTCCTGCTGGTGCTGGCAACCATACTTACTGCTTTGACGGTGGCCTTCATCCTTCTTTTCCTGTTTGTGACCCGGAGGAATGTGATCCGTCCCATTGACCTGCTGACCCAGGCGACGTCGGCCTTTATCGAGAACAATGAGGCTGAGCTGGCGGCCGGAACGGCCACCGTCAATGTGCCGGAGATCCGCACGAAAGACGAGGTGGAGCTGCTGGCAAGGGCATTTGCAAAAATGCAAGGGGATATGATCTCCTATATCCGCAGCTTCATGGAGGTCACAGCGGAAAAGGAGCGCATCGGCGCGGAGTTGAACGTGGCCACCCAGATTCAGGCGGATATGCTGCCCAGCATCTTCCCGGCCTTCCCGGAACGCTCGGAATTTGATATCTACGCCGGCATGACCCCCGCGAAGGAGGTGGGTGGCGACTTCTACGACTTCTTCCTGGTGGACGAGGACCACCTGGCTCTGGTCATCGCCGACGTGTCCGGCAAGGGCGTGCCGGCGGCGCTGTTCATGGTGATTGCCAAAACCCTGCTGAAAAACGCGGTGCAGATGGGCTCGTCCCCCAAAGAGGCCCTAGAGAAGGTCAATAACCAGCTGTGTGAAAACAATGAGGCGGAGATGTTCGTCACCGTCTGGCTGGGGGTATATGAGATTTCCACTGGTAGGCTCACCGCCGCCAACGCCGGCCATGAGTATCCGGCCATCCGGAGGGCGGGGGGACAATTTGAATTGTTCCAGGATCGGCATGGCTTCGTACTGGCAGGGATGGAAAACGCCCGATACCGGGAATACCAGCTGGAGATCGGCGTGGGGGACACGCTTTTTGTGTATACCGACGGCGTGGCCGAGGCCACAGACGAGACAAACACCCTCTATGGCACCGACCGCATGCTGGCGGCGCTGAACCGGAACTGTGAGCTGGGTCCAGAGAAGCTGCTGCACCAGGTTAAGGAGGATATTGACCGTTTTGTGGGTGCAGCCCCTCAGTTTGACGACATCACCATGCTGTCCCTCCAGAGAAAGGGGACGGCCATCCGGCAGAGCCTCCAGACCCCGCCGGAGCTGGAGCGCATTCCCCAGGTGTGTGAATTTCTGGAGCGCATGCTACAGGACCAGGGCGCACCCATGAAGGTGGTCACGCAGGTAAATATCGCGGCGGACGAAATCTTTTCCAACATTGCCCGGTACAGCGGCGCTACGGATGCCCGAGTAGATTGCGAAACCACGGCCGGCCGGGCCGTCATCCGCTTTATGGACGATGGGAAGCCCTACGATCCCACTGCACAGCGGGAACCGGACACCACTCTTTCTGCGGAGGAGCGGGAGATCGGCGGTCTGGGAATCTTTATGGTGAAGAAAAGCATGGACCAGGTGTCCTATGCGTACACGGACGGATGGAATGTACTGACCATAGAAAAGCGCTGGTGATTACGCGTATCACCACGGCCTGTTACGCTTGGTCCGCCTTCGCGGCGGCCTGCGCAGCAATATACAGATACGGTATGTTTAAGAGGAGGGAACCACGCCCATGAAACGAGGAACCGCCGTATTGTGCGTACTTCTTTGCGCCCTTTCTCTGGTGGGCTGTACCGGCAGAGCCCAGCCCGACCCAGAACCGGCCGCCGTGGATTCACCGGTGGCAGGAAAAAAGGTGGCCTACATCATGCAAATGGCACCCTCGGATATTTTTCAGATGTGGTCCCAGTCCGCCCAGGAGACGGCGGAAAGGCTGGGCATGGAGTACGACGCCTTCTTCTGCGGCGGCTCGGACGCCCAATGGCAGGATACCGTCTCCCAATGCGCCGCCACCGGCTATGACGGGCTGCTGCTGAGCCACGGCGGGCAGAATTACGCCTATACCTTTCTGAAAGACCTGCTGGAGCAGTATCCCGATCTGAAGATTGTCACCTTTGACACCCAGTTCAGGGACAGCAGCGGCCAGGTCCAGACCCTGGACGGCGTGACCCAGTTCTTCCAACAGGACGCCCAGTTTGCCCAGCTGCTGTTGGAGTATGTGTGTGAGGAGTTGTATCCGGACAAGACCGCGGCGGGAGAGCCGGTCAATATCCTGAAGGTATGGGTGGGGCCCAACTTTCTCTCCCCCTTTGACCGCCGGCAGGAGGGCTATGCCGCCTATGAGGAGGCGGGGCTCATCCGCACCGTGGAGACCATCGGCCCGTCGGACTTCAGCAATGCTGAAGCCTCCATGGCCGACATCACCACCGCCACCCTGTCCAAATACCAGACGGGGGAGATCGATGCCGTCTGGTGCTGCTATGACCTGTATGCCAGCGGCGTCTATACCGCCCTGACCCAGGGGGGCTATGAGATCCCCATGGTGAGCGTGGACATCTGCAACGCGGACATCGAGAAAATGGCCCGGGAGGGCTCTCCCTGGAAGGCCTGCGCCACCACCAACTGGAACTATAACGGGGAATTCGGCATGCGGGTGCTGGCCCTGGAGCTGTCGGGCGACTACGACGCCATCATCGATCCCATGACGGGGGAGCAGGCCAGCTGGCTGGAGCTGCCCACCACCGTGGTCACCCAGGACATGGTCTCTGTGGGCGGCATCAACGTCACCAACCTGGATACGGTAGCGGGGGATTCCTACACCGACCGCAGCTGGATGCCCACCACGGACTGGATGGGGCGGCTGCTGGGGGATGGAGCGACAAACGAGGAAGGATCTGGAAAACCGTGATAGAAAAGCTGTTTCACATAACCGAAAAGGGGTCTGACATCCGCACGGAGCTGCTGGCGGGCCTGACCACCTTTATGACTATGGCGTATATCCTCATGGTAAACGCGGGGATGTTCGCGGAGCTGCCCGGCGTATCCTATTATGCCATTTATATCGCCACGGCCCTTTCCGCGGCCATCGGCACCATTCTCATCGGACTTCTGGCCAATCTGCCCCTGGCGCAGGCCTCTGCCATGGGCTCCAACGCCTTTTTCGTCTATACGGTGTGCCTGGGCTTTGGGCTGAGCTACGCCAATGCCCTGGTCCTAATCCTGCTGGATGGGATCGCCTTTATCCTCCTGACCGTGACCGGTCTGCGGAAAAAGATCTTTGATGCCATTCCCACATCCGTGCGCGCAGCCATTCCCGCCGGGGTGGGTCTGTTCATCGCTTTCATCGGATTGCAGAATGCCGGTATCGTGGTGGCAGATCCCGATACCTTTGTGGACCTGGCGTCGCTCAATCTGTTCTTCGGTTCTGCCACCTGGTCGGATGTGATGCCCATCCTGGTGACCCTGATCGCCCTGACCGCCATTGCCGTTATGACATACAGGGGGATAAAGGGCGCCGTTCTGTGGGGGATCCTGGGCGGCACCCTCTTGTATTACCTGCTGGGCATTACGGTCCCGGGGTTCTATTCAGACTTAGGCGCCGCTCTGAATTTGAATCCCTTTACGGCGTTTGGCGAGTTTGGAGCCTCGGCCTTTGGCCGGGTCTTTACAGAGGGATTTGATTTTTCGCCCTATCTGGCCGACCACAATCCCGCTGAGCTGGCGCTCCTAATTGGGACCACCGCCCTGGCCTTCTGCCTGGTGGACATGTTTGATACCATCGGCACCCTGTATGGCGCCTGCGCCCGAGGTAATCTGCTCACTCCGAAGGGGGAGGTGCCCAATATGGAGCGGGCCATGCTGGCCGACGCTGTGGCCACTGTGTGTGGCGCCGTGTGCGGCACCTCTACTGTCAGCTCCTATGTGGAGGCCTCCGCCGGCATCGCTGAGGGCGGCAAAACCGGGCTGGCCGCTATGACGACCGGCGGACTCTTCCTTCTGGCCATGTTCTTCAGCCCCGTGGCCTCCCTTGTGCCAAACTGTGCCACATCGGCGGCTCTGATCTACGTGGGCATTCTCATGATGGACTGTACGAAAAAAATAAACTGGCAAAACACCGGAGAGGCTGTTCCGGCGTTCCTGACCCTGGCGATCATGCCCATGACGTATAACATCTCCTATGGGATTGCCTTCGGCGTGATCTCCCATGTCCTGATCCAGGTATTTGCCGGGAGAGGAAAAAAGATCAATGGGGGTACCTGGGTCATTGCGGGGCTGTTTACCGTGATGTTCCTGGTCACCCATTGACAGGCGGAGAAGATATGGACACGATTACGCTTGAGGCAAAGGATATCTGTGTGGACTTCCCCGGTGTCAAGGCGCTGGCGCATGTGGACTTTCAGCTCTTATCGGGGGAGATTCATGCCCTGGTGGGCGCCAATGGGGCGGGAAAGTCTACACTGATGAAGGTGCTGGCCGGCGCCAACCCCGGCTATCGCGGAGATATCCGGCTGGACGGCGAGGCGGTGGAGCTGCGCAGTCCCGGGACGGCCAAGAGGCTGGGCATCCAGATTGTCTATCAGGAGGTGGACCAGGCTCTGGCCCCCGCCTTGTCGGCGGCGGAAAACATGCTGCTGGACGAGTTGGGAAAACCCGGGCGCCTGTGGGTCGATTGGCGGGCATTATATCGACAGGCAGAGCAGCTGAAATGTCAGCTGCGCATGGACTTTGACGTCCGCATGCCGGTGAGCCGGCTGACCCTGGCCCAGAAGCAGATGGTGCTCATCGCACGGGCGCTGCACAGCCGCTGTCGGATCCTTCTGCTGGATGAGCCCACCGCCCCCCTGAGCACCGTGGAGACGGAGACGCTGTTTGCCCTTTGCCGGGATCTGGTCAAAGAGAGGCGGATCTCTATCGTGTTTATCTCTCACCGCCTGCCAGAGGTCCTTGGACTCTGTGACCGCTATACGGTGCTGCTGGGCGGCAAGCTTGCCGCCAGCGGTCCCATCACCCCCCAAACCACCGCCGGAGAGTTGGTGGCCCATATGCTGGGCGGAGAGATGGAGACGGCCCGCTCCCGCCTCTCTGGTGCCCCAGGCGGTGAGCTGCTGTCGGTACACGGCCTCTCTAGCCGGGACGGCAGCCTCCGGGACATCTCCCTGACGGTGCGCCACGGAGAGATCATCGGCCTGGCCGGCCTGGTAGGGGCGGGAAAGAGCGAGCTGTGCAAGGCTCTGTTCGGCATCCTGCCCAGGGCTTCCGGGGAGATCCTGCTGGACGGCAGGCCGGTCAATCCCCGCTGCCCCGCAGACGGAGCGGCGCTGGGCATGGGACTGGTGCCGGAAGAGCGTCGGAAGGAGGGGCTTTTCCCCGGGGAAAGCGTTTCCTTTCATCTGGGAATTGCCAGCCTGAAACAGTGGAGCCGTCTGTCATTTCTCTCCAGCAGAAGGCTGGAGCAGAACGCCCGCACACAGATTGAGAGGCTGGAGATCAAAACTCCCTCCACCCGGCAGCGGATGGAGTTGCTCTCGGGCGGCAATCAGCAGAAAGCGGTGGTAGGGAAGTGGCTTGCCGCCGGCTGCCGCCTCTATCTTCTGGATGAGCCTACCAAGGGGGTGGACGTGGGCGCAAAGGCCGAAATGCTTCGGCTCATGACCCAGCTGGCCCAGGCAGGCTGCGGCGTGCTGTACGCCTCCGCCGACCCCAGCGAGCTGCTACAAGTGACCGACCGGATCTATGTCCTGTACGGCGGCAGCATTGCCGCCGAGCTGGTCACTGCCCGCACCTCCGAGGAGGAAATCACCTACTACGCCGTTGGCGGGAAGGCCCCGTTTCTTCCGCCGGAGCAGAGAGAAAGGGGGACTCAGTCTTGAACCAAATACCGCACAAAAGAGGCGCCGCCGGCTTTTGGATGGACTGGGCGGCGGTGATTGCCCTGGCGGCGGCCGTGATGGTGTTCGCACTGCTGCGGGGCGGGACCTTTCTCTCACCTGCCAACGCCGTCAATATCCTGCGCTCCATGTCCATCACCACCATTTTTGCCATTGGCGCCACCATTACCATGGCGCCCGACGGCTTTGACATGTCGGCCTGCACCCTTGCCACTGTCTCCTCCTTTCTGTTTGCAAGTCTGTTTTTGTGGTTTGGCCTGCCCCTGTGGGTAAGTGTTGTGCTCACTGTGGTGCTGACCATGGGGCTGTATCTGCTGGCCATGTTTCTTATTCTGGTCTGCCGGGTACCCGACATGCTGGCCACCTGTGCGATGATGTTTGTGTATCAGGGGCTGGGTCTGTGGTGGACGGGCGGCGGCGCGGTGTCCGCCGGCATGCCCACGCCCTGGGGAGCCGCGCCGGCCCGCTCGGGTTGGACGGAGGGGGCGCTGGCCATAGGCTCGGCGCCCTGGTGCATTCTCATTATGCTGGCCTGCACGGGCTTTGCCTTCGTGTTTCTGCGGTATACCCGCCATGGCCGTTGCCTGTACGCCATGGGCAGCAACCATACCGCCGCGGCATACTCCGGCATTCCGGTCAAGAGATACCGCTTTTTGGCAGGGATGCTCACCGCTGCTATGATTGCGGTGGGGGCCATAGTGGTCTGCTCCCGCAACTCAGCGGCACAGATTTCCGGCTGCGACAGCTACCTGATGCCCTCTCTGGCCGCCGTGTTTGTGGGGCGCTCTGTGGGCGGTGCGGAAAAGCCCAATGCCCTGGGAACGCTGGCGGGGGCCGCGCTGGTGGCGGTGTTGGAAAACGGGCTGACCCAGATGGGGGTGGTCTACTATGTGCTGCCGGCGGTCAAGGGCGGTGTGCTGGCCCTGGCCCTGGTGGCCGCTTACGGACCGCGTCGGCGGAAGGCCTATATCATGCCCTGAAAAAGGGAGGAATTGCAATGAAACTGGACTATGGCATTGAGCGCAGGCTGGCCCGACACGCCCCGGAGCTGCACAGCCGGTACCGGGACTGCGTGGTGATCTCCCAACGGATGCTCTGCCGGTATGAGAACTACTTCCCCGACTTTACCGACCACACGGTGCTCCACACCCTTGATATCCTGGAGCTGTGCAATCAACTCATCGGCAGCCAGATAGAGAAGCTGAACGCCCAGGAGCTCTATGTACTGCTGATGGGGGCTCTGTTCCACGATGTGGGCATGGGGGTGTCCGTATCGGACTTTGAGCAGTTCCGCGGGGTGCTGGGCATTCCGGAGCCAGCGGATGACACCCAGCGTGCCTGGGCCGTGCGGGATTACCACCAGGAGCTGTCCGGCCTGTATCTGCAAAAATATTGGCGTATGCTGGATTTTCCCAACGAGGCCTATGCCAGGGCGGTCATCCAGGTCTGCCGGGGCCACCGGAAAACGGATCTTCTGGACGAGACGGGCTACCCGCCTCAGTTTGAGGTGGAGCCGGGCAAGACGGTGAGCCTGCCCTATCTGGCGGCGCTGCTCTGCCTGGCAGACGAGCTGGACATCGCGGCTGGGCGCAATGTCAGCTTTCTCTATGATGTGGAGAAGATGCCCAGCGCCAGGGACCGCCGGGAATTCCGTAAGCACATGGCTATCCGCAGGGTGGAACTGGAACCGGAGCGGGTGGTGGTCCACGCCTGGACGGAGGACCCGGAGATCCGTGCCGGGGTGAAGGAAGTGACCGACAAGCTGCGGGACAAGCTGCTGCTGTGCCGACGGGTGGCGTCGGAACGCTCCTCCTTTGTCATTACCCAGGCTGATGTGGTGCTGCGCATGGAGCAACCGGAGGAGGATGAGACATGAGGACACTGGAACGGTTTTTTCACCTGACCAAGCAGGGGACCACCGTCCGCCGGGAGCTGCTGGGGGCGCTGACCTCCTTTTTCTCGGTGGCCTACATCCTGTTTGTCACCCCCAGCAATCTGTCCCTTACCGGTATGGACTATACCGGTGTGCTGCTGGCCACCTGCCTGTCCTCCGCCCTGGCCTGCTTTCTCTCCGCTGCCTTTGACCTGCCTTTCATGTTGGCGCCGGGTGTGGGCCTCAACGCCTTTTTTACCTATACCCTCTGCCTCACCATGGGCTACACCTGGGAGCAGGCCCTGGCGGTGGTGAGTCTGTCGGGGGTGGCCTATTTAATCATCAGCCTGACTCCTCTGCGGGACCAGATGATCTCCTGCATCCCGCCCAGCATGAAAAACGCCATCAGCGCCGGCCTGGGGCTGTTTATTGCCCTCATCGGGCTGCTGAACTCCGGCATCGTCCGGGCCGAGAACGGCGCGCTGCTGCTGGGGGAGATCGGCGCCCCGGCCACCTTCCTGGCCATCCTGGGGCTGCTGATCACCGGTGTGCTGATGGCCTGGAAGGTGAAGGGGGCCATGCTCATCGGCATTGTGGTCACCACGCTGCTGGGCTTCCCCCTGGGGGTCACCCAGGCGCCGGAATCCATGCGCCTGTCCCTATCCTCCCTGCGCCCGCTGCTCCTGTCCCCGGATTTTGGCGGCGTGTTGTCCCTGGGGGTGCTGCCTCTGGTTACCGCCGTGGTCACCTTTACCATGTGCCTGTGCTTTGATACTTTGGGGGCTCTCATCTGCATTGCCGGGGCGGGGGACCTGCTGGATGAAAAGGGGGGCCTGGGGCGGTATAGCCGGGGCATGACGGCGGTAGCCCTGTCCACCGCCGCCGCGCCGTTGCTGGGCGCGCCCCCAATCGGTATCCCAGTAGAGGGCTCCACCGGCGTGGCGGACGGGGCCCGGACTGGGCTGTATGCCGCCGCCACCGGGGTGCTGTTCCTGGCGGCCATCCTGCTGGCCCCCATTGCGGGGATCATCCCAGGGGCGGCCACATCTCCCGCTCTGGTGCTCATCGGTATGCTGATGATCCACAACGCCACCAACATCTACTGGCACCAGGTGGAGATCGCCCTGCCTTGCTTCCTCACCATGATCATGATTCCCTTTACCTATTCGGTGGCGGATGGGATCGGTGTGGGCTTTATCTCCTATACCGCCATCAGCCTGGTCAGCGGGAAGGGGAAGAAGATTCCCGCCGTCACCTACCTTCTGACCGCCCTGTTCGTGGCCATGTACGTCCTTTCAGCGATATAGGAGGTGAGGAGAAATGAAACAACTGGAGCAATTCTTCCGCCTTTCCCAGAGGGGCGCTACTCTGGCCGGAGAACTCCGGGGCGGCTGCACCACCTTCTGTGCCATGGTGTACCTGATTCTGGTCATTCCGGGCCTGCTCTCCGGGGCGGGTATGGACTTTGAAGCGGTCATGACGGCCACCTGCCTGATCGCCGCTGTGGGCAGCATCGTGTCCGGTCTGGTGTCCAATCTGCCCTTCGCGCTGGCCCCCGGTCTGGGCTTTACTACCCTGTTTACCCATACCCTCTGCCAGAAGTACGGCTGTACCTGGCAGCAGGCCCTGGCCCTGGTGCTGCTTTCTGGAGTCCTGTTCCTGGCCCTGTCCCTCAGTCCGCTGCGGGGACGGCTGAACGACGCCCTGCCCATGCCATTCAAGTTCGCCCTGTCCGCCGGCGTGGGGCTCTTCCTCACCCTCTCGGGGCTCATCAACGCAGGCCTCATTACCGCCGATAACAACCTGGTAGATATGGGCACTCTGGCCGCGCCGGAGCCTTTGCTGGCCCTGCTGGGCATCTTTGTCACGGCGGTGCTGGTGATGAAAAAGGTCCCCGGGGCCCTCATACTGGGCATGGCATTTACAGTGGTGCTGGGGCTCCCTCTGGGGGTGACCGTCCTGCCCCAGTCACTGACGGCCGCTCCGGAGCTGTCACTGACCCCGCTGAAGCCGGACTTCACCGGCCTTTTGGCCCTGGGTCCCATACCCTTGGTGTCTGCGCTGCTCACCCTGTTGGTCTCCCAGCATTTCGACGCCCTGGGCACCCTTTTGGGCGTGGCGGGGGACGCCAAGCTGACGGATACCACCGGAGACCTGGCAGGGCAGAGGGAGGCTATGCTCTGTTGCGGAGCCGCTACCTGTGCCGGGGCGCTGTTGGGAGTCAGCAATGTGACCGCCATGGCAGAATCCGCCACCGGTATCCGGGAGGGGGCCCGTACCGGTCTTTCCGCTGTGGTCACTGGCCTGCTCTTTCTGTGTATGCTGCCCTTTACGCCGCTGGCAGGGGTGGTGACCGGCGCCGCTCTGGCCGCGCCCTTGGTCATGGTGGGTATGTCTATGATGAGCGGTATCACCCAAATTACCTGGAAACATGTGGAAGTGTCCCTGCCTAGCTTTTTAATGATTGTGGGGATGCCCTTCACCTTTTCCATCACCACCGGAGTCATGTTGGGGGTAGTCTCCTATGTGGTGGTAATGGTGTGCCGGAAGCGGGCCCATCTGGTGGATCCGGCGCTCTATTTCCTGGCCGCCGTGTTTGTCCTCAACGCCGTGCTGGGTACCCTCCCATAGCCGATAGAGCAGAAAAAGGGGTTCCCGCAGAAAATCCGTCTGCGGGAACCCCTTTCTTCAGTTTGCTAGATTACAGCACCAATCTGAACCGGAACCAGCCGTCGGTCAGGTCAAACTGGCAGACGGCTCCGTTTTTGCGGCAAAAAGCAGAGATGGACTGTACCCCCAGACCGTGCCCATCCCTTTGGGACACCGGCAGGCCGCTGCTGTCAAAAGAGATATTGCCGATACATGGATTGGAAATCTCCAGCATGATACTGGGGCTTCCTACCAGTGTGCAGCGGATCTCCCTCTGCTCCCGGGGCAGTTCCAGATTGGCGTGGATGGCGTTTTCCAGGGCGTTTGCCAGGACGATGGCCAACTCGCTCTCGTTCACCGGCAGAGCGTCGGGCGGGGCGATCTTTGTCTCCACATGGATGCCCTGCTGCTGGGCCTGGTCGAAGTAGGAGGAAAACACGGCGTCCAGCACCGGCGGGCGGCACCAACGGATCTCTTTGTGCTCATCCAGCCGTTTTTTAGCGGTGTCCAGAAAGTCCAGGGCCTCATCCTTTTCCCCATGGGATACCAGCTCGGCCACGGCCTGGAGGCGGTGGCGCAGGTCATGGCGCTCGGTACGGATCGCATTCTCCGCAGCTCGCACCGCCTCCATGCGGCTGCGCAGGGCAGACACCTGCAGGGTGGACAGCTGGGCCTCATAACGGGCGTTGTTTTCCCTCTGTACCCGGTCAAAAAAGAGGTACATCAAGTAGTAGGCGCAGCTGGATACTATCATCAAGCCATAGGTCAGCACGATAATCGTAACGGAATTAGCAAAATTGCTGGCGGTATACAGCATGGCAATAAATGCGGAGAATGGGATGAGGCAGAGAATTCCCCAGCTGCGGTTGAGCTGGTGAAGCATTTGCCGGTAGGTAACGCTGAACCGCCGCAGGATAAAAAACATCAGAAAGAAGGAAATGGCGCGGACAGCAAAGGCATAGTATTCGCAGTATTTGCTGTGCTGGAGCAGCAGTTCGGCCAGCATTTCGTTGGCCGTTCCGATGCAGCCGACGAACAGGCCGGTAATAATACTGAAAACGGCGCGGAAGTCCCGATACTGGGAGCACCAAAGTGTGACCAGAATGTAGGGGACCGTCACGGTAAAGAAGCCTACGCGATAATAAGTGTCCCAGAAATTCAGGAAAAGCAGCGCAAACAGATTGGTGCCCACAATCAGCACCGCTGTGACAATCCAGCGGGTGCGCCACTTGGCCACCGGTTTGCGGAAATCGATCAAAAGAAACACAAAGCTGCCCAAAAGGCCTGTGAGATCCCAATGTATAAGGTGTGATAAAAATCCAGTTTCAACATCATTCCTCATTTCGTCTGCGGCTGTTATCACTCATTGGTTTCTGTCAGCCAGTCGTTTCCTCCATGCATTCTTGAACTCCGTCGCCGCTGGCCGGGATAGCGAAGCGGCCTGACCATTGACCGGAGTGGCTGTCTGGCCGGTCACCCGGGTCACATGCTGAAAATTTATCGCAAAGCTGGACCCGCATAGGAAAAAGTGACAATCGGCAGTATGGCGGTCCTCCGCTCTGAGACGAGATTACAAATTTTGCGCAGATAACAGCAAATTTTGAACAATCATTTTCCAGATTAGTAAGGATTTATATAATAAATAACATGGATACAAAAAGCCGTCAAGAGGGGCTGCTGAAAGAAGGCCTGGCTATACGGCAGTTTCTCATCTCTTTTAGAGGGGTCAGACCCGCGATTGGGTATAGTCGGCTATGATTTGGGCCGTAGATCAGAGCCTGATTGTCGGTGCAGGCAGTGATCGGCTGAATCCCCTGGGTCAGGCTGCCAGAGCAGAGTGCAGATTATCCGGGGACAGTATGGTCCGCAAATGGGAGGATAGCCGCTGGGAGGGACGTATCGTCATCGGTTAGGTGGTAAAAATAGAAATCCGTCTGTGGCTAAACAAGAAATCGCCGCAGTTTTCACTGCGGCGATCAGCTTGTCGAAAAAGTAGGAATGCCTCAGATTTTGTGCAAGAGCCTCGCAGAGTTCTGTCGTCCGCAGACGACG
>NZ_CALXEE010000053.1 GCF_944387245.1 uncultured Intestinimonas sp.
AGGACGTCCGGCCATGGCCGGACGTCCTGTTTATGTACGATATTTCTCTCAGCGTCCCGCCTTCACTGTGCGGGCCTTCACCAGATCGTAGGTCCGCAGGAAGGGGGTCACCGCCGCGCCGGTCTCCAGGTGGTGGAGGAGGATGCGCCCACAGGCCTCGCTGTCGCTGCCCGCCCGGTGGTGGTCCAGTTCGATGCCCAGGTGGTCGCATAGGGTGTTCAGACGGTGGTTCTGGAGCCCCGGCAACAGCCGACGGCTCATCTGACAGGTGCAGGCGTAGGGCACCTGCTCCCGCCAGAAGAGCCCATAGGCCCGCAGGCACTTGGCCAGCACTGACATATCGAACTGGGCGTTGTGGGCCACCAGCAGCCCGCTCTCAAAGAGAGGACGCAACTCCTCCCACGCCTCCGGAAAGGTGGGCTGTCCCTCCACCATCTGGGGTGTAATCCCGGTGAGCGCCACGTTGAAGGGCTCAAAGGGGACCTCCGGGTCCACCAGAAGATCATAGGTCTCCGTCACCCTTCCCCCCTCCAACACCGCCACGCCGATGGCGCTCATGCGGTCGTTGGCGTGGTTGGGGGTCTCCACATCAAAGGCAATATATCGTCCCGCTCCCATGCTGTGCTCCTTTATGTCATGTCAAATATTTCTCTGCAAAGACGGCCATGGGCCGGTTCACCTGACGGGCCACCACACCTACCAGCAGCGCCGCCGCCACCGTGCCCTCCCGGACACCCACAAGGCCGTGGAGGAAGAGGAAGGACAGGATGCAGGAGAGGACCACCAACGTCACGTCGAAGCCCACCTTAGCCCGGGCAAAAGGCACCGGGAAGACCTTGCACACGGCCAGCACCATGCCCTCGCCGGCCAGGGTGACCACGTTGGCGGTCACCTCGAAGCTGACCCCCACGCCCACCAGCAGGATACCCACTATACACAGCACCCACTGGGTGAGGTAGGAGCCCGGGGCCACCCCGCTGAGGACCCACACGCTGAAGTCGGTGAGACCGCCGAAGACCAGGGCCACCGGCAACTGGATGAGCTGGATGGGCTCATACCTCCGGCGCAGCAGCAGGATCTGAAGCACGATCAGGGTGACATGGAGGAGGATGGTGGTGGTCCCCACGCTCAGCCCGCTGATCTGGCCGGTCACATAGGGCAGGCTGGAGATGGGGGAGGTACCCAGCCCTGCCTTGATGGAGAAGGCCACCCCGAAGGACATGATCACCAGTCCAACGCACAGCAGCACATAGCGCTTGATCAATCCGCCCAGCTTCGTCCCCGTCATACCGCCTGTCTCCTTTCTCCCCTTCATCCCGGCAAAAATGGAGCGGCACCTTCCGCAGACGCCGCCTCCGATCATCAATACGCTTACTTTTTTATTATAAAGCGGCTGTCAAGGCGGCGGCCCTTGCCAACCCCGCCGGCGGCTACTATAATGCTGGTATAGGCCCCGCCCCGGCGGGGCACTCTGAAGCGGTCCCCACCCGGACCGGAAGGGAGCGGCCATGGCCACCATCGTCCCCGTCACCGACCTCACCCACCCCGGGCTCTCCCCCTACGCCCGGCTCACCGAGCACCAGCTTCGCAGCCGGCGAAGCCCGGAGGAGGCCCTCTTCATCGCCGAAAGCCCCAAGGTCATCGGCCACGCCCTGGACGCCGGCTGTGTGCCCGTCTCCTTCCTTATGGAGGAAAAACACCTCCGGGGCCAGGGCGCAGCCCTCCTGGACCGGTGCGGGGACGTCCCCGTCTACACCGGGGAGAGCGCCCTGCTGGAATCCCTCACCGGCTACCGGCTGACCCGGGGCATCCTGTGCGCCATGCGGCGGCCCGCCCTCCCCACAGTGGAGGACATCTGCGCCGTCGCCCGGCGGGTGGCCGTGCTGGAGGGCATCGTGGACCCCACCAACGTGGGGGCCGTCTTTCGCTCCGCCGCCGCCCTCCACATGGACGCCGTGCTGGTCACCCCCACCTGCTGCGACCCTCTCCACCGCCGCTCGGTGCGGGTGAGCATGGGCACCCTCTTCCAGGTCCCCTGGACGGTCATCGGCAGCCGGGCCGCCGACTGGCCCCATCCGGGGCTGGAGCGGCTGAAGGCCCTGGGCTTCGCCACCGCCGCCATGGCTCTGGATACCCAGGCCGTCACCATTGAGGACCCCCGCCTCCAGGCCGAGGAGCGACTGGCCATTGTGCTGGGCACGGAGGGGGATGGCCTCTCCCACCACACCATCGCCTGGTGCGACTACACCGTGTGCATCCCCATGTCCCACGGAGTGGACTCCCTCAACGTGGCGGCGGCCAGCGCCGTGGCCTTCTGGGAGCTGCGGGTGCGGTAGGGCCGAAAGGAGACGTGAGCATGGAGCGAAGCGAGCACTACGAGAGCGATCTCCTCTTTTTCTTTGACGGAAAGCCCCTGGAGCTGGGCCTCTACGAGGCCCTCTTTGCCCGGATGGAGGCCGCCTTCCCCCAGGCCTCGGTGAAGGTCCAGAAGAGCCAGATCAGCTTTTATGATCGCCGCCTTTTTTCCGCCACCTCTCTCCCCGTCCGGCGGAAGAAAAGCTGGCCGGAGCACTGCCTGGTGGTCACCGTGGGTCTGAACCAGAGGCTGGAATCCCCACGGGTGGCGGTTGCCGTGGAGCCGTATCCCGGCCGATGGACCCACCACATCCTCCTCACCACGGCGGAGGAAATCGACGGTGAGCTGATGGGCTGGCTGGAGGAGGCCCGGGCCTTCGCCGTCAGCAAGCGGTAAAGGGGTATTTTTATGTCTGTCTCCTATTGCAAACTGGAAATTTTTATCCCTGAGAGCCACCTGGAGGCCCTCCGTGCCGCCCTTCAGTCGGTGGACGCCGGCCACATCGGCGCCTATGACGGCTGTCTCTCCTATGCCCCCGTCACCAGCTGCTGGCGGCCTCTTCCCGGCACCGACCCCTACCTGGGCCGGGTGGGGGAGCTGTGCACCGCCCCCGAACTGAAGGTGGAGGTCACCTGCCGGGTAGCCGACCTGGAAAAGGCCATCGCCGCCGTCAAGGCGGTCCACCCCTACGAGGAACCCGTTATCAACGCCATCCCCCTGCTTGCCACCGGCCTGGGGGAGTAATCAGGAAAGGAAGTGGGCCTATGCTGGCCTATACCTATGTGGGCCGGGGCGACCTCCGGCTGCTGGAAAAACCCAAGCCCGTGCTGCTGGAGGACCGGGACGCCATCGTCCGGGTGACCCTGGCCAGCATCTGCACCAGCGACCTCCACATCAAGCACGGCTCGGTGCCCCGTGCGGTGCCCGGCATCACCCTGGGCCATGAGATGGTGGGCGTGGTGGAGGAGGTGGGCGCCGCCGTCACCCGGGTCAGGCCCGGCGACCGGGTGGCGGTGAACGTGGAGACCTTCTGCGGAGACTGCTTCTTCTGCCGCCACGGCTGGGTCAACAACTGCGTCCACCCCCAGGGCGGCTGGGCCCTGGGCTGCCGCATCGACGGCGGACAGGCCCCCTTTGTCCGGGTGCCCCTGGCCGACCAGGGTCTCACCCCCATCCCCGACGGGGTGAGCGATGCCCAGGCCCTCTTTGTAGGGGACATCCTGGCCACCGGCTACTGGGCCGCCCAGATCACCCCCGTAGGACCGGAGGACACCGTCCTCCTCCTCGGCGCCGGGCCCACCGGCGTGTGCACCCTCCAGTGCCTGCTGCTCCAGAGCCCCAAACGGGTCATCGTCTGTGAGCGGGACCCCTACCGCCGGACCTTTGTGGAACAGCACTGGCCCCAAGTGCTGACGGTGGGTCCCGAAGAGGTCCTCCCCTTTGTCCTGGCCCACTCCGACCACGGCGGAGCCGACGCCGTCATCGAGGCGGCGGGCACCGAGGACACCTTCCGCCTGGCCTGGCAGTGCGCCCGGCCCAACGCCGTGGTGACGGTGGTGGCCCTCTACGACGGCCCCCAGGTCCTCCCCCTCCCCGATATGTACGGCAAAAACCTCACCTTCAAGACCGGCGGAGTGGACGGCTGCAACTGCGCCGAGACCCTGGACCTCATCGCCCAGGGAAAGCTGGACACCACGCCCCTCATCACCCACACCTATCCCCTCCGGGACATCGCCGCCGCCTACGACCTCTTTGAGAAACACGAGGACGGCGTCATCAAGGTGGCCATCGACATGGCCCTGTAATCAACGAAAAGGAGCGATTCATCATGCTGGAAGCCGGCGTCAAAGCCCCCGCCTTTACCCTCCCCGACAAGGATGGCAACCCCGTCTCTCTCTCCGACTTTTTGGGCAAAAAGGTCATTCTCTACTTCTATCCCAAGGACAACACCCCCGGCTGCACCCGGCAGGCCTGCGCCTTCGCCGGCAGCTACGACGCCTTCCGGGACCTGGACGCAGTGGTCATCGGGGTGAGCAAGGACTCCACCGCCTCCCACCAGAGGTTTGCCGAAAAATATAACCTCCCCTTCCTTCTCCTCTCCGACCCGGAGCTGGGGGTCCTCCAGGCCTACGGCGTCTGGCAGGAGAAGAAGCTCTACGGCAAGGTGAGCATGGGGGTGGTCCGCACCACCTTTATCATCGACGAAAACGGCGTCATCGAGAAGGTGATGCCCAAGGTGAAGCCCGACACCAACGCCGCCGATATCCTGGCCTATCTCCAGGGAAACTGATCCACACAAGAGCGCCCCGGACCAAAAGTCCGGGGCGCTCTTCTAGTTTAATGGGGCTCCATCAGGTTCTGAAACCGGCGGTGGAGGACCGTGTCCGGGTACCACTGGTCCATGGCCTGGGCCACGGGCCCGTCGGCGGGCTGGCCCGCCTGCCGCTCCTCCATGCGCAGCATGGCGGCGGCGGAGAGGAGGGTATCCGCCGCCAGGACCAGAGCCATGCCCCGCAGCAGGACCCGGCTGGCCCGGGGCGGCAGCCGCCCGGTCAGGCGGGTGAGGGCTGGAAAGCCCCGGAGCACCCACAGAGCGGCGCCCAGGCCCCACAGCAAGGCGAAGAGCAGATTGGTCCGCCCCGCCAGGTGGAAGGGCATGTGGGAGTAGTCCCAAAAAAGCTTGTGGAACATGGCCTCCCCCACTGCGCTGGCCACATATTCAAAGCCGCCTCCCAGCACGCCCCCGGCCAGCAGCAGCACCCAGGGACCCCGGTGCCGGAAGGGCCAGAGGCACCAGGTCACAAGGACAGCCCCCAGTCCCCACACTAGGCTGAAGGGCCCGTAGAGCAGGCTGCTGCGGCTCATGACTATGCCGGTGGCGCTCCAGACATAGGCCACCTCGATGCGCTCCCCCAGAAAACCCGCCGCCAGAAAGGTCCAGAACAGCGGGTAGGCCGCCGGAAACTGGAAGTCCCTCCTTCCGGGGGACACCCTGGGGCAGCGCGGCGGCAGGTACCGGGCCGGCCCTCCAGACCAGCACCAGGATGGCCAGCAGGAGCGCGGTCAAAAAAATCAGCACGGCCCTACCCTCCGCCTTCCGCCCGCCGGGCCAGAAGGGCGGTGGCCAGGTCGCTGGCCCCGTCGATCAGAAGGCCCACGCCAAAGACCATGATGACTGCCCGGACCCCCCGGAAGGGGTTGGCCACCAGCAGGATGCCCAAGGCAATGGGCAGCAGGCAGGCGATGAGCTGGGGGATCAGGTCGGCCCCCCGGCCCTTTACCGCCCGGGCCATCAGGGGGAGCTTGCCCAGGCCGTCGGCCAGGAGCAGCAGCCCCAGGGTGAGGGGCAGAAAGGCCAGGATGGTCAGGGGGCGCAGCAGGGCAAAGACGGCAAAGGCCAGGGGCAGGACCCCCAGGAAGAGGTCTCCCGGCGAGGCCTCCTCTGTCCGGCGGTCCTGCCCATAGCGCCACAGGTGGACCACGCCGTATACCACCGCGCCGGCAGCCAGGCTGCGGACAAAAAGCCGTCCGCTGGCATCCGGGAACAGGAGCAGCAGCAGGCCCAGGACCATATAGAGGACCCCGAGCCAGACGGTCGCGGCCCGGGTCCAGAAAAATCGGATCACCATAGCGTACCTCCCAGACACAGTCTGTCCCGCCGGGCTCAACTTATGCGGGTATATCTTTTCCCCACCGGCGCACAATGAAGGGAAAGGGAGGGAATGTCATGACGGATTTTTCCAGAAACGGGCCGTGGGCGGCAGGGTGCAGTGCCCTCAGCTGGCACACCGGGGACGGCAAGCACCTCTGGGGCCGGAATTACGACTTTGACCGGCTGGCGGAAGGGAGCAAGGTGACCGTTCTTCCCCGTGGGACGCCTTACTGGCTGCTTCAGGCGCCGGATGGAACGGAGGAGCGCGCCGCCGTCCGCTACGCCTGCGCCGGCACAGGGCTGCTGCTGGGCCGGGCGCCGGTGCTCTACGAGGGGCTCAACGAGGCCGGACTCATGGGCGGACAGCTCTACTACCGGGGGTTCGCCCACTACGGCGGCCCTCGTCCCCACGCCCGCCCCGTCCAGCCCCCCTTCCTGGTCCTCCACCTGCTGGCCCAGTGTGCCTCGGTGGCGGAGGCCGCGGCCCTTCTGGAGGGAGAGCTGGCCTTGGCGGACGTGCCTCTGCTGGGGACGGTGCCACCCCTCCACTGGTCCTTCTCCGACACCACCGGGGAGACTATGGTGGTGGAGCCCGACACCGGCGGTCTCCATATCTACCGCCACACCCTGGGGGTCATGACCAACAGCCCCGGCTACCCCTGGCACCGGCTCAACCTCCTCAACTACGCCGGCCTCCGGGATCTGGACCACGCCTCCACCCCCTTCGGGGACAGCCTGGAGCAGTGCTTCTCCGGCAGCGGCGCCCAGGGTCTCCCCGGGGACTGGAGCTCTCCCTCCCGCTTTGTCCGCCTGGCCTTCCTGCGCCGCTTTGCCCCGTCCGGGGAGACCGAGGAGAGCGGGGTGAGCCGGATGTTCCGTCTTCTCCAGAGCGCCGCCTTTCCCCTGGGGGCGGTGCGGGTGAGCCACCAGAGCCCCGCCACCGACCTGGACACCGACGTTCTCCCCTTTGACTACACCGTCTACACCGGCGTCTGCTGCGCCGAGTCCCGCCGGTTCTACTGGACCACCTACGAGAACCAGCGGATACGGTACCTGGAGCTGGACCCGCTGCTGGACTGCCCGGCACCCCTCCAGTTTCCCTTGGACGAGATCCCGGATTTTCTCCCGGTCACCGACCAGTTTTGCTAGAAAAGACCGCAGCGGCCCTCCCGTCGGAAGCTGGGAGGGCCGCTGCGGCTGAGGAAAAGTGGTGGGAAATCTATGGTCAGTCCGTCCGCAGGGCGGCCACCGGCGTGAGGCCGGAGGCCATGATGGCCGGATACATGCCGAAGGCGATGCCCAGCACCACCGAGAAGAGGAAGGCCCCTGCGGCCAGAACGGGATCAGGGAAGAGGAGGAGCTTCAGGATGAGCTTGCCCGCGATGAGGGTGCCGATGAGCCCCATGAGGATGCCCAGCACCCCGCCCAGGCCGCACACCACGGCCGACTCCACCAGGAACTGGAGGAGGATGGAGGAACGGGGGGCGCCGATGGCCTTGCGGATGCCGATCTCCCGGGTGCGCTCAGACACGGTGACCAGCATGATGTTCATGATGCCGATGCCGCCCACCAGCAGGGAGATGCCGGCGATGCCGCCCAGCACCAGGCTCATGGTGGCGTTCTGCTGCTTGGCGTCGTCGATAAACTGCTCATCCGACTGCACCGAGCAGTTGTCCTTGCCCACCTGGCCCTCCAGGTAGCCGCTCAGGAGGGTGATGGCCTGCTTCACCGCCGCCCGGTTCTTGGCCTTGGCGGTAAAACTGGTGATGCGCTCCTGGCTTCTCAGGATGCGGGTAGCCGTCTCCGGCACCACGGCCATGTTGTCCATGGAGTAGTCCGAGTCCGGGTCCTTGGCCTGGTAGACCCCGATGACCAGGAAGGGCTGGCCGCCGATGTGTACCTCCTTCCCCACCGGGTTCACCTGGTCGAAGAGATAGGAGGCCGTCTTGGCCCCCAGCACCACCACGTTGCGGTAGAGCTTGCTGTCCAGGTAGCTCAGGTCCCGGCCTTTGCCGATCTTGAAGTTGTTGCAGATGGAATAGGACGTGTTGCCCAGGTAGACGCTGGGACCGCCGGTCTCCATCTTGGTGGTGTTCCGGGCACCGTAGCTGATGGGCAGGCTCAGGTCCACGTCCGGCGTGATGCCGGAAAAGACGTCCTTCCGCCGGTCACAGTACTCGTAGATCAGCTCCTTGAGTCCCGGCCGGTCCCGGCCGTGGATGAGCACCGTCACCTTGTTGTTGCCCAGCCGCTCGAAGTACTCCAGCATCTTCTGGTTGGAGCCCTTGACCACCGACACCATGATGACCACCGAGGCCACGCCGATGATGATGCCCAGCATGGTGAGGACGGCCCGTATCTTCTTCGCGGTGATAGACCGAAGGGCCATTTTAAAGGCCTGCGTGATCTTCATATCTGCTCCCTTCCGCCGCGTTCCGGCGTCTTTTTATTGCGCTCCGCCCTGTGGCGGGCCATCATCTCCTCCAGAAAGGGCCAGAAGCGGTCCGGCTCGCCCCGTGTGAAGCCGCCGTTGGCCACCACGATGGCCTCTCCGCTGTCCAGCTGGAGCACCGAGAAGGTGCTCAGCCGCTTTACCCGGACGATCTGGTCGTAGTCGGCCCAGAAGGTCTCCGCCCCCTCGGTGACCCGGATGCGGGGACCAAACTCCACGATGCCCACTGTCTCCGGTCCGGTTTTGGTCCGGCCCGCTCGCAGCCGGGGAAGCAGGCGGGCACTGACTGCGGCAGCCAGAGCCAGCAGGCCCAGCCCCAGACACAATCCACCCTCCAGCCAGAGTCCGGCCTGGGTCAGCAGGGCGTACAGTACCACACCTGCCGCCCCCAGAACAAGGCAGCCCCAGCTCAGGTCGCGGGCCACCGACTCCCGCAGGTAGGCCTGGAGAAGCCTCTCTCCGGAGGGGTATTGATTGACAAATGGACAGAGCACAGCCATGCCCCCTTTCCCGGAGCTTGGCTCCGGTCACTCTCTTTTCTGAAGGTAGGATAGCACCCAAATCTTACCGTCCGCCTGAAGTCCTTTCTTAATTTTTCTTAACCCCCCAAAAGAGACCGCCCTGGAGGCGCACTATCTGCGCGCCTCCAGGGCGGTCTCTTCTATACGTACCGGAAAAAGAGGGTGACCTGGAAGCCATCATCGGTCTCCTCACGGTCCAGCCGTCCCCCCATCTGCTCCATGACTCTGGAAGCGCTGGCCAGACCCACACCGCTGCTCTCCGCACCATCGGCGGAGGGACGCAGGGCGTTGGCGATCCGTATTCCCGCCCGGTCCTTCCCTTCCAGAAGCGAGATGGTCACGGGCGCGTGGGGATCGGCGTACTTCAGCAGATTGGAGGTCAGGTTGTCCAGCACCCGGGCCGCCCCCTCGCAGTCCACCGCCACCTGCCGGTCGTCCCAGGGGAGGTCTGCCTCCACCTGAAAGCCCCGCTGGGTGAGGCAGGCCGCCAGCTCGGAGAGGGCGTCCCCCACACCGGCCTCCAGGGTCACCGCCTCGGTATGCCCCGCCGACGTCTCCCCACTGGAGAGGGCGTAGCGGAACAGATGATCGGCCAGGGAGCGCATCTGCTCCACCTTGCCCTCCAGCCGGTCCAGATACTCCTCCCGCTTGTCCGGGTCTCCGCCGTTCCGGCGCAGGAGCTCCACGTAGAGGAGAATGGCGGTGAGCGGGGTGCGGAGATCGTGGGACATCTCGGTAATCATGCGCTGATTGGCCTGGACCAGCTGCCGCTCCCGCCGGGTCTGCTCCAGGAAGGAGCTCCGCATGGCGTCCAGCCCCTGGGCCAGATCGGTGAGCTCGTCCCGTCCCCGGACGGTGATGGGGACATCCAAAGTCCCCCCCTCCAGCACGCCGATCTCCTGGCTCAGCTGGCGGATATAGTTGATGGTGCCCCGGAGCCCCGCCATGACAACGCCCAAAAACACCAGAAAGGCCCCTGCCAGGGAGATCACCAGCAGCCGGACGTCATACTGGTAGTAGTAATAGCCGTACAGCCAGACGGTGGCCGGTCCGTCTGCGAAGGTCATATCATGGTAGTCCCCCCACTCGTAGTACTGGCCCATGGACGGATAGGTGATAAAGTCAGCCTCGGGATAGAAGGAGTCATAGGTCACCATGCCGTCCCGCACCACCTGGATGGACACCACATTCTGCTGGTAGACCCACTGGGTGAGCTTGTCGGCGTCCCAGGCCGTCACCGACTCCTCTTCGATATAGTCCCGCAGGCTGTCCAGGTACCGCAGGTCCTGCCTCTGGACGAACTCCTCGCTGGTGAGGTACCGGTCCATCAGGCTCCGCCCCACCAGATCCAGCCCCAGATAGCACAGCCCCGCCACCAGGGCGGCAAACACCAGCAGCCGCCCCAGCCTGGCCCGGATGGAGCTTCTCCTACTCCACAGCTTCAAACCGATACCCCTTTCCCCATTCGGTGACGATGCGTTTGGGATGCTGGGGGTCCCGCTCCACCTTCAGCCGCAGCTTCCGGACGTGGACCATCACAGTGCTGGCGCAGCTGTAAAAATAGGGCTCCTCCCACACCCGCTCGTAGAGGGTCTGGGCGGAGAAGATGGTCCCGGGATACTCCATGAGCAGCCGCAGGAGGCGGTACTCCAGCCCGGAGAGCCGCACCTCCCTGCCGTCCACCCACACCTGGTTGCCCACTGTGCTCAGCCGGATGCCGCCCACGTTCAGGATGGACGGCTCCTCCCGAACAGGAGCGGCGTTTTTCCCGCGGTAGACCCGGTAACGGCGCAGCAGGGCCCGGGTCCGCATCAACAGCTCCGTGTAGGAGAAGGGCTTGGTGAGGTAGTCGTCCCCGCCGGCCATAAGGCCGATGAGCTTGTCCGACTCCTGGGCCCGGGCGGTGAGAAAGAGGACCGGCACGTTGGAGGCCTTCCGCAGCTCCTGGCACACCTTCAGGCCAGACATGCCCGGCATCATCACGTCCAGGATCACCAGGTCGGTGTCCTCCCCCGCCAGGGCCAGCCCCGTCTCGCCGTCCGCCGCCTCGTCCACGGCGTAGCCCTCGCTCTCCAGCAGCAGGCGCACCCCCTCCCGGATGTCCGGGTCGTCTTCGATCAGCAGAATCCTGGCCTCGTCCACGGCGCTCCGCCCCCCTTCCTCCGGTCCCGCCGGAGATGTGCTCCCATTGTACCCGGTATGGCCCCGGGATGCAACATACTTTTGACACCGGCTTGACATTCTTCACCACGGTGCTATAATTTCCCACGGGGAGCTCGTGCGGCGGGCTGAGAGGGAGTCATCCAACTCCGACCCTTTGACCTGATTTGGGTAATGCCAACGTAGGGATGTGAGCTTGGAGAAAGCGGACGCGTCAAGTTGGCGCGTCCGTTTTTTTCGATTTCCGGAGGTGAGAGAGGGCAGGACAGCGAGCATGCTCAGCCTTGGGCATGGCGGCAGAGGGGGAGCGCCCTGTGCCGCGGGCAAAGACCGCGATGGGAAGCCGTGTTCCGGCGTGAGAGGAGGCCAGCAAGCCTCGACCGCCCGGCGCGCTATGCGCCGGAAAACCGAAAAAGGAGCTGTTTATCCATGGATCATACCCGCGTCAAAAAGCTCTCGGCCGCCGGTCTGCTCACCGCTGTGGCAGTGGTCGGGAGCCTCTTCTCCTTCCCCGTGCTGGGCTCCCAGTGCGCCCCCGTCCAGCACATGGTCAACATCATCTGCGCCGTCTGCCTGGGGCCCTGGTACGGCGTGGGGGTGGCCTTCGCCGCCAGCCTCATCCGCAACCTGCTGAGCCTGGGCACCCCCATGGCCTTCCCCGGCAGCATGCTGGGGGCCCTCCTCTGCGGCCTCGTCTACGCCAAATTCCCCCGGCTGCTGCCCACCTGCCTGGCTGAGGTCTTCGGCACCGCCGTTCTGGGCGGCCTGTGCGCCTACCCCGTGGCCATCTTCATCGTGGGCAAGAACGCCGGCGAGATCGCCTTCTACGCCTACATTGTCCCCTTCCTCATCTCCACCGCCGCCGGCGCCATCCTGGCCGGCGCCGCCCTTGGGGTGCTGGACCGGGCCGGAGTGCTGCGGACCTGGCAGCTCCACCGCCCCCAGGAGGTCTGATATGGACGGAGCCGTTGTGGAGGCGGTGCGGCAATCCGCCCCCCTCATCCACTGCATCACCAACTATGTCACCGCCAACGACGTGGCGAATCTCCTTCTGGCCATCGGCGCCCGGCCCGTCATGGCCGACGACCCGGCGGAGGCCGCCGAGATCACCCTGGCCGCCCGGGGTCTCTGCCTCAACCTGGGCACCCTCCACAGCTCCTCCGTCCCCGCCATGTACGCCGCCGGCGCGGCGGCCGCTGCCAAGGGCATCCCCCTGGTGCTGGACCCGGTAGGCGCCGGGAGCAGCACCTTCCGCACCCAGACTGCCCGGGACCTGACCCGGGCCCTCCGCCCCGCCGTCCTCCGCTGCAACCCCACAGAGCTGGCCGCTCTGGCGGGTCGGGAGGGAGGCGGCGCCGGGGTGGACGCCGCCCCCGCCGACCGGATCACCGAGGCCAATCTGACCGACTCCGCCCCCCGCATTGCCGCCCAGGCCAGGGAGCTGGGGGCGGTGGTGGCCGTCACCGGGGCCGTAGACCTGGTCACTGACGGCACCGTCTGCTACGCCGTGCGCAACGGCCGGCCCGAGATGGGCCGGGTCACCGGCACCGGCTGCCAGCTCTCCGCCCTCCTCACCGCCTTCCTCTCTGTCCGGCCAGACCGTCCTCTGGAGGCCGCCCTTGGCGCGGTATGTGCCATGGGCCTGGCCGGCGAGCTGGCCTGGGGACGGATGGCACCCGGCGACGGCAACGCCGCCTACCGGGGCCGCATCATCGACGCCATCTATCACCTGTCCGGCCAAGCGCTGGAGAAAGGAGCCCGCTATGAAGCTATCCCCCTCTGACCTGCGGCTCTACGCCATCACCGACCGCCGCGCCCTCCCCGCCGGGGTCACCCTGGCCCAGGCGGTGGTGGCCGCCCTGGACGGCGGCGTCACCTGCCTCCAGCTCCGGGAGAAAACGGCCTCCGCCGGGGAGATCCTGGCCCTGGCCCGGACCCTCCTCCCCCTGTGCCGGGCCCGGAGGGTCCCTCTCCTCATCAACGACCGGGTGGACATCGCCCTGGCCGCCGGAGCCGACGGGGTCCACCTGGGTCAGGAGGACCTACCCCTCCCCGAGGCCCGGGCCCTGCTGGGTCCCGACCGTATTCTTGGGGCCACCGCCCACACCGTGGAGGAGGCCCTCCGGGCCCAGGCGGAGGGGGCGGACTACCTGGGGGTGGGCGCCATGTTTCCCACTGGCACCAAGACCGACACCGTCCCCACCTCGGCGGACACCTTAAAGGCCATCTGTGCCGCCGTGTCCATCCCCGTGGTGGCCATCGGCGGCGTCAACGCCCAGAATCTGCCCACCCTGGCCGGCACCGGCATCGCCGGGGCCGCCGTGGTGAGCGCCATCTTCTCCCAGCGCGACCTCACCGACGCCGCCCGCACCCTGCGGACGGCCGCCGACCTGGCCGCCCGCTGACACAATTCACCCACTGCGGCGGATCGGGGGCACCACCTTCCGTCGCGTAACAAAACGGCACTGCTGAAAGGAGCATCCTTATGGTCACAGCATTGACGATCGCTGGGAGCGACCCCAGCGGAGGCGCCGGTATCCAGGCAGACATCAAGACCATGACCGTCCACGGCGTATACGCCATGAGCGCCATCACGGCCCTGACCGCCCAGAACACCACCGGCGTCACAGGCATTCTGGAAGTCCCGCCCGACTTTCTCGCGCAGCAGCTGGAGAGCATCTTTACCGACATCCCGCCCCAGGCGGTGAAGGTGGGGATGGTCTCCTCCGCCCCCCTCATCCGCACCATCGCCCGGGTGCTGGCCCAGTACCGGCCCGCCCACGTGGTGGTGGACCCGGTGATGGTGGCCACCAGCGGCGCCCGGCTGCTGTCGGAGGAGGCGGTCTCCACCCTGAAGGCGGAGCTGCTCCCCCTGGCCGAGGTCCTCACCCCCAACATCCCCGAGGCGGAGGTCCTCTCCGGCATGTCCATCTCCTCCGAGTCCGACATGGAGGCGGCCGCCGCAGCCATCGGCTCTACCTACGGCTGCGCCGTGCTGTGCAAGGGGGGACACCAGGTGAGCACCGCCAACGACTGCCTCTGGCAGCCCTCCGGGGTCAAATGGTTCCGGGGACGGCGCATCGACAACCCCAACACCCACGGCACCGGCTGCACCCTCTCCTCCGCCATCGCCTCCAACCTGGCCAAGGGCAAGGACCTGGAGAGGGCGGTCCGGGAGGCCAAGGGCTACCTCTCCGGCGCCCTGGAGGCCATGCTGGACCTGGGCAGGGGCAGCGGACCCATGAACCACGCCTTCGCTATCTCCGGCGAATACGCCGAACCATTCTGACTGGATACGAAAGGAAGTACATGACCATGGAACGAAACTATGCCACGCAGATGGAAGCCGCCCGGAAGGGCATCGTCACCCCGGAGCTGGAGGCGGTGGCCAAAAAGGAGCGGATGACCGTGGAAGAACTCCTCCCCCTGGTGGCCGCCGGCAAGGTGGTCATCCCCGCCAACCGCCTCCACACCTGCCTGGACCCCCAGGGCGTGGGCTCCATGCTGCGCACCAAGATCAACGTCAACCTGGGCGTTTCCCGGGACTGCAAGGACTACGACGTGGAGATGCAGAAGGTGATGTCCGCCGTGAACATGGGCGCCGAGGCCATTATGGACCTCTCCAGCCACGGCAACACCCAGCCCTTCCGCCGCAAGCTCACCGGCGAGTGCCCCGCCATGATCGGCACCGTGCCGGTGTACGACAGCGTCATCCACTACCAGCGGGACCTGGACACCCTCACCGCCCAGGACTTCATCGACGTCATCCGCCTCCACGCTCAGGACGGGGTGGATTTCGTCACCCTCCACTGCGGCATCACCCGCAAGACCATCGACCAGATCCGCAAACACAAGCGGAAGATGAACATCGTCTCCCGGGGCGGCTCCCTGGTCTTCGCCTGGATGTGCATGACCGGCGAAGAGAACCCCTTCTACCAGTACTATGACCAGATCCTGGACATCTGCCGGGAGTATGACGTGACCATCTCTCTGGGCGACGCCTGCCGGCCCGGCTGTCTGGCCGACGCCACCGACGTGTGCCAGATCGAGGAGCTGGTGCGGCTGGGCGAGCTCACCAAGCGGGCCTGGGAGAAGGACGTGCAGGTGATGGTGGAGGGCCCCGGCCACGTGCCCATGGACCAGATCGCCGCCAATATGAAGGTCCAGCAGACCATCTGCATGGGCGCCCCCTTCTATGTGCTGGGTCCCCTGGTCACCGACATCGCCCCCGGCTATGACCACATCACCGCCGCCATCGGCGGGGCCATGGCCGCCATGAGCGGCGCCGCCTTCCTGTGCTACGTCACCCCCGCCGAACACCTGGCCCTCCCCAACCTGGAGGACGTGAAGCAGGGCATCATCGCCTCCAAGATTGCCGCCCACGCCGCCGACATCGCCAAGGGCATCCGGGGCGCCCGGGAGATGGACGACAAAATGGCCGAGGCCCGACAGAAGCTGGACTGGGAGGGGCAGTGGGCCTGTGCCCTGGACCCGGAGACCGCCAAGGCCATCCGGGATGACCGCTCTCCCGAGCACGACGATACCTGCTCCATGTGCGGCAAGTTCTGCGCCGTCCGCTCCATGAACAAGGCCCTCAGCGGAGAGCACATTGACATCCTGTAAGCCGGATATGCAAAACGGCCGCGCCTTTGAAAAGGCGCGGCCGT
>NZ_CALXEE010000054.1 GCF_944387245.1 uncultured Intestinimonas sp.
GGCAGCAGCGGAATAGAAAAGAGCCGGAGACGGCGAAATACCGGCGAGAGGCGAGAAATTCATCCCGGATCATAAAATCAGTTCCCGAAGAAATCCTCAAGTCCATTATAAATGTCATGGGCAAAGTTTTCAGCGTAATGATATTCACACAGACCATCCCGATAGATAGGCCTCCCGCAGCCCAGCTCGTGACAGTAGTTTTGGAAGTAGATCACAACGCCGATGGCCACGGCCGCGACCAGCAGCAGGCACACCACCAAAATGATGACCTTGCGGTTTGCGCGCGGCTGTCCCATCCCGGCGCCCATGAAAGCATATTGAGAAAGATGGGCGCTGTTTTTCTTAGAATCCCGACAGAGCGGAATGATTTTCCGTTCAAAGTCAAATAATTCCTGAGACGGGTATTGATCGGGCTGGAAAAAGAAGGTCCCCCCTGTGGTGATAATAGAGAGGTTTTTCGGCGCCCAAATGAACTTCCATGTGGTGATCAGATAGGGAAGGGCAAGCAGCAGGGTAAACAGGAATAAAGAAAATAGCTCCATTGGTTTACGGCTCCTCCTAGTTAATGGATCAAAAGGAAAGAAAAGATTGTGGCGATCATGGCAACCATCGTTTTCACGGCATCTTTCCGAACGTGAAAGAAGTATGTACATGCGCAGCAGGCAATGGGGATGATATTCCAAAAAGCGTTAGAGGGGGAGAACTTGAGATACGCGAAGACCAGGCTCACACGAAGGAGACTGTACCACGTGGGCATGATCATAGCGAGCACGAAGCTCCATTTCTGAAGATAGCGTCTTCCGTCTTTGACCGATAAAAGGTCGGAAGATTCCACCACGAAATTGCCGGCCTCGTTTTTACAGTACAGCCGCTTCTGTGTCAGGACCGCATAAGGCATGCGGTAGGTCCCCTCCAGGTCGGCGGCGGCGGCCTGTTCGCCGAGGACGGCAATGGTTTTCTCGTCCTCCTGCTGGAAAAATGGATAGCTTGTGATTTGGACGCTTGCGGCGTCATTGGGGTTCATGGATTTTTCCCAACCTCCGCCGGGCACGCCGGCTTCCTGATGGAGAATCGGCTGATCCAGAGGAACAAAGCTGGCCGATGGAGCGGAGGGCCCGGATGTTCCCTGGGTACACTCCTGAGCCGCCTTCACAGCCGCACCGGCCTTTTCAGCGCCAGCGGCAATTGCGACGCTGGCTCGCTCGACCTGCTTGCCCAGCGCGGAACCCATACGACAGGCAAATTGGGAAAAGCTGTCCTGGATTTCGGGCACCCCTTCCAGGGAAGTGCCGCATGCGCCGCAAAATTTGCAATCATTCGGGTTGTCTTTGAAACAATTTGGGCAACGTTTCATCTTATGTCTCCTCTCTCTGCTGTTCCTATGCGTTGGAATAAAAGGATTGCTTGTTGCCTGCGGTTCAGGCTGCATCCTTTGAAGCTTAGGTAATTATAATCCCATCTCACTTGTAAGTCAAATATTTGTCATTAGTTTTAATAACGATTTTTGAACGTGGAACATGTGATTGTCATTAGATAAACTAGTGACGCGGTGGTGATTTCATGAGAAGCAAAAAGCCGATCAACGTTCGGGTGGGTCTTAACATCCATGCGGCCAGAGAAGCCGCCGGATATACGCAGGAGGCGCTTTCAGAGCTTCTGGATATCACGCCAAACCATTTAAGCGCCATTGAAAGAGGCCTGTCCGGGGCATCGCTGGAGATGATTGAAAAGCTGTGCTCCCTTTTTGGCATCAGTGCGGACTACCTGATTTTTGGGGAACGGCAGACGGAAGCCTTTGAAACAAGACTTGCCGCACAGCTTGGCATGGTAAAAGAGGAGTATCGGCCGCAGGTACAAAAGGTGTTGTCCGCCCTGCTGGAAATCCTGTTAAAGCAAGGCTCGAAGGAACCAAACTCAGGGTAGCAAAAAGCCGTGGGAACGCGTCCATTTAACGCGTTCCCACGGCTTTTTGCAGAGATGAATCCATTTTTCCTCAGATGAAAGACAGGCTGCCCAGGGCGATGCACTTGCCGCTTTTGCGGTCGAAGAGCATGATGTTGTCCCCGGAGATGTCCACCTTGATTTTGGAGCCGATGGTGAAGAGGGTGCTGCCGAAGACCACCCCGGTGAGGAGGAAGTCGTCGATGCGGACCTTGATGGTGGACTCCATGCCGGTGGGCATGGCGCCGTAGATCTCGCCGTCCAGGGCGCCGGCGTCGGTGATGTCAATGAACTCAGGTCGGATACCCAGCACCAGGTCCTCGTCGGTGAGCACCGGCTCCTCCTGGATGGAGAAGTCGTCCTCCACCACCTTGGCGATGTGGTAGCGGAAGGTCTCATCCTTGTTGCCCTTCTCTACATAGGACTTGTCGGCGGCCTTCTGTTTGTGGAGCTCCTCCCGCCGGGCAGCCTCCTGATCACGCTTGGCGAACCAGCCGGGCAGATCCAGGGGGGCGGCGGGGATGAAGCGGGCTTTCCGGCCCTTGAAGAGGGTGAGGTCGATGGCGCCGTCGGCAGCCTGGGTCCCCCTGGCCTCCACGAAGTTGATGGAGGGATTGCCCACGAAGTCGGCCACGAAGAGGTTGGCGGGCTGGTGGTAGACGGTGAGGGGGGCGTCGTACTGCTGGAGGACACCGTTGTCGATGAGACAGATCTGGGTGGCCAGGGTCATGGCCTCCATCTGGTCGTGGGTGACGTAGACGAAGGTGGAGCCGGTCTCCACGTGGAGGCGCTGGAGCTCGTAGCGCATCTCCAGGCGCAGCTTGGCGTCCAGGTTGGAGAGGGGCTCGTCCATGAAGAGGACGGAGGGCTCGGGAGCCAGGGTGCGGGCGATGGCCACACGCTGCTGCTGGCCGCCGGAGAGCTCGGCGGGGTAGCGGTCCATGAACATGCCGATCTTCACGATGCGGGAGACCCGGCGGACGGTGAGGTCAATCTCCTCCTTGGTGAGCTTGCGGACCTCGGTGACCACCTGGCCGTTCTGGACCACCTGGAACTGGTCGTCAAGGTTCTGTGCCTTCCGGGCAGATTCCACCTTGGACTGGAGGGCGATGATCTCGCTTGCCATGTCCTTGCCCGACTCCAGGTGGTAGCCGAAGAGCTTCTTGGCGGTGAACATGGAGATGGTGAAGGTGTCGATGAGCTTGATGCAGGCCTTGTTCTCCTCCAGCTTGCCGTTCTTGTCCCGGCACTCCTCCAGGACCTTCACCACCTCCTCGGGCCGCCGGAGGATCTCGGCCAGGCGGGCAGCGTTCTTGGCCTCGAAGTCCACCTTGGGCATGGCCTCCTTGATATTGCTCAGGCCGAAGGAGATGTTGTCATAGACCGTCATGTTAGGCCACAGGGCGTAGTTCTGGAAGAGGAAGCCCACCTTCCGCTTGTTGGCGGGGACGTTGATACCATTTTCACTGTCAAAGACCACCTGGTCGCCGATGGTGATGCGTCCGCTGGTGGGGGTCTCTAGGCCGGCGATCATCCGCAGGGTGGTGGTCTTACCGCAGCCGGAGGGGCCCAGCAGGGTGACGAAGGCGTTGTCGGCGATGACCATGCTCAGGTCGTCCACGGCGTAGAATTTTCCCCAGCGCTTGGTCACGTGTTCTAGTTTGATCTCAGGCATGGTGTTAACCTCCTATTCCCTTGTCCAGACTGGCGCCGGTGACCTTGTTGACGATGGTGTTGCACACCAGGATGGTCACGATCAAAATGAGGTTGATGCCGCTGGAGAAGGCGTACAGTCCCATCTCGTCAAAATAGTCCAGGGTGGTGGCCAGAATGAAGCCCTGGGTGCACAGCAGCATGAACAGTGAGAGCTCACGCAGGCAGGTCATGAAGGGCAGCAGGTAGCCGCTGATGATGGAGGACTTCTGGATGGGGATGATGATGTGGGTCATGCGTTTGATCCAGGGGATGTTCTGGATCATGGCCGATTCCTCGATCTCGCCGGAGAGCTGGAGCATGGAGTTGAGGGAGCTGCGGCTGGCAAAGGGGATGTACTTGATGGTGCCCACGATGATGAGTAGGGTGTAGGTGTTGAAGAGGTTCATGTACTCGTTGGAGAACAATATGAAGAAGGCCACGCCCACGGCGATGGAGGGCATCAGGTAGGGGAGGAAGGCCACGGCGTTGACGTAGTTTGCCCATTTACTTCGCCTGGCCTTGGACACGGCGTAGCCGATCATGGTGCCGATGGTACCCGCCAGCAGGGAGCAGCACACGCTGACCCAGATGGTGCCCTTGAAGGCCCGCCAGATGGTGTCGTTGTGGAGGATGCCCTTCTGGCCGTACATGCCGTTTTCGGTGATGTTCTCGTCCGTGACCCACCACTTGGTGGTCAGGTTGTCGGTGTCACCGGTGTAGAGGAAGGAGTAGTCGCCGGGGTTGGGGAGGAAGGTCTCGAAGGCAAAGGAGACGATAGGGAAGATGCTGGTGAAGAAGGTGAGGACCACCAGCACCAGGGCGATGATGTACTTGCCCGCCCGGCCCAGGTTGATCTTGGAGATCTGGCCGGACTTGCCGGTGACGGTGGTATAGTTCTTCCGGCTGCGCAGGCTCATCTGGTTGAGGAGCATGATGGCCACGCCGAAAACCATCATGATGATGGCTAGGATGCTGGCCTCACCGGTGTATTTGGAGTTCATGGACACGTATTTCGTGGCCAGAGTGGTCAGGTTCAGATAGTGGGGCACAGGGTAGGAGCCCATGGAGCTGCCGAAGACCAGCAGGATAGTGGAGAGAATGGCGGGCTTGACCATGGGGAGGGTGACCCGGAACATGATCTTCCACTTGGGAGTGTCCAGAATGGTGGCCGCCTCCTCCAGGTTGGCGTCCATGTTGCGGAAGATGCCGCCGATGAGGATATAGGCGAAGGGGGCGTAGTGGAGACCCAGCACCACCACGCTGGGGAAAAGGCCCAGGCACCACCAGGCGGGCATCTCGATGCCCAGGGTGGCGGCCAGCAGGCCGTTGGAGGTGCCGGTGACGGCGTTAGAATTGAACATGTGCTGCCACACCACTGCCAGAGTCCACTGAGGCATGATGTAGGGGAAGATGAAGATGGAGCTGAGGTATTTTCGCCAGGCCAGGTTGGTGCGGGTGACCAGGAAGGCGAAGAGTCCGCCGTAGAGGATGGAGACCACGCAGGTGCCCACGGCCAGGAGGATGGTGTTCCACAGGGGGAGCCACAGGTTGGTTTTGGCCAGGTTGCTGGTGAAGAGGTCGATGTAGTTGACCAGGGTGTAGCCGGAGGCCTGTCCGGTGAGGTAGGCGTCGATGGTGCCGGGGTGGATCTTGAAGGTGTCCTCCACGATGGCCACGATGGGGGCCACGGTGGTCACCGTCAGTACGATGCCCATGAGGAGGAGGATCACGTTGTGGGGCTTTGAGAAAAAGGTCTTTATTTTGTTCCTGTGGACGGCCGAGCTGCCGGCCCGGAGCGTCGTTGTCTGATCCATGAAATCTCTCCTTTTTCCGGGATAAGGGAGCGCCCTTGGAACCAGGCGGTCCCGCACAGTTCCAAGGGCGCTTTGTTCTGATGTCACTCAGGACCGGTCAGGGGCGCCCGAATGGCCGCCTCAGATTCAGCCGGCGCTGTACTTATCCAGCATTTCGATCCAGCTGCCCACGGTGAAGGAGACGGAGGCGCAGTACTCGGGGTCCTCCAGCACCAGCTTGCCGTCGGTGGTCCACCAGTCGTAGCCGTGGTCGTTGAGGGCGGCGAACTCCACGGTGGAGCCGTCCTCGGACATACCGCCGGTCTCGTGGTGGAAGATCTCCTCGTTTTCAGCGGCCACATTGGGGTTGGAGGAGTAGCCGCCGATGTCCTTGCCCCAGGCGGAGAAGCCGTCGGCGGTGCAGGTCATGTAGGCGATGAAGGCGCAGGCGGTCCAGGGCAGGGGGCTGTTGTCGGTGACGAAGAGGTAGTGACAGTAGCCGAAGCCGCCGATGCCGGTGTAGCCGTCGTTGTAGGCCGCCACGGTGATGTTGTTCTTGGAGACGGAGGCGGACTCCTCCACGCTGCGGAGCTTGGAGTACACCAGCAGACCGAACTGGTCGGTGGCGGACTGGTCCACCAGGATGTTGCAGATGGGGCCGTCATCGGTCTGGGCGTTGTAGCTGCCCACCCAGAGCTTGATCCAGGCCAGGGCGTACTTGCCGTTCTCGCCCAGGCCCAGGCTCTCGGCCTCGGAGGCCATTTCGTCGATGGTGGGCTGGAAGTAGGCCTGCTCGTCGGCGCTCAGGGCGTCAAAGGCCTCCTTGAGCCAAGTGGCGTAGGTGTCCTCGGTGAGCATGTAGAGGAAGTTCTTGCCCACGATCTCGGAGTCGATGTCCATGAAGAGGCCGTGCTCGCCCTCGGCCACGAAGTCCCAGCAGTTGTCATAGGTCTTGGAGCCGGTGTTGTTGTACATGAAGACCTTGTTCAGGGTCTGGAGGGGGAGGTAGCCGGTGTAGTCGGCGGCGGTGGTGCCGTTGGCGTCGGCCCAGTCCTTGGGGATGAAGGTGTCCAGGATACCGGTCTGGACCATCTTGGATTCGATCTGGTTGCCGTCCTGGATGAGGGTCATGGCGTAAGTGCCGGTGTCCTTCAGGGAGTCGGCGGTGAGCTGATCGAAGATCTTGTTGTTCTTGGGCTGCTGCCACTCATACTCCATGGTATAATTGGGGTCGATGGTCTGGAGGTACTCGATGAAGAGGGGAAGGGCGGTGCCGCCGCGGCTGGAGTTGCCCACGCCGTAGAAGGTCTTGCCGTTGGACTCCTCGATGGCCTTCTGGGCCAGCTCCTCCAGGGTCATGCCCTCGGCCTCCTGGATGATCTGCTGGGTGGCGGAGAGCTCACCCGCCGGGGCGCTGCTGTCCTGGGGCGCGGCGGAGTCAGGGGTGCCGGTGCTGGCGGTACCTCCGCCGCCACCGCCGCCGCAGGCGGCCAGGGACAGGGAGAGGGAAGCGGCCAGGAGCAGTGCAAGAGCGCGTTTCATTGAAAATTCCTCCTTCGTCATTTTGAATGAAATGGAATCACTCCATCGGGAGATTCCTGGTGATTTTATTGTAACGGACCGGAGGGGGAAAAAACAGGGGACAAATCTGCGCTTTTTTGTTTTCCTCTGAGATTTTGTGCTCATTGGATGAAAAGGTCGGAAGATGTGTGCTATAATTGGTAAAAATCCCAACGCGATCTGGGGAGGATAGCATGGAGAAGAGAGGGTGCCTTGGCATATTGGCGGCGGTCCTGCTGCTCACCGGCTGCGCCGACTGGAGAGGGGAGGTGCAGGAGACCGCCCTGGCGCCGTCGGAGGAGCAGCGGCTGGTGATCTACACCTCCCACAAGGAGGAGGTGTGGCAGCCCATCGTCCGGGAGTTCGAGGAGCGTACCGGCATCTGGGTGGACGTGGTGACCGGCGGCACCAACGAGCTGCTGGAGCGCATCGACGGGGAGTCGGAGCATCCGGCTGCCGATGTGATGTTCGGCGGCGGCGTGGACAGCCTGGCGGTCTATGCCGACTGCTTCGAGCCCTATCAGTGTTCAGAGTGGGAGAACATCCAAGCGCAGTACCGGGCTGAGGATGGCCTGTGGACTCCTTTTTCCTCTCTGCCTGTGGTGCTCATTTATAATACCAAACTGTTGCCCCAAGGCAGAGTGACGGGCTGGTCTGATCTGCTGGACGACAGTCTGCGTGGCCGGGTGGCCTTTGCCGACCCGGCGGTGTCCGGCTCCAGCTTCACCAGCCTGGTGACCATGGCCTGCGCCCTGGGAGAGGACACAGAGGCCACGATCCGGGAATTTGCATACAGCCTGGAGGGCAATGAGCTCTCCGGTTCCGGGGATGTGCTTACCGCGGTGAACAATGGCAGCTTCTGGGTGGGGGTCACCCTGGAGGAGACCGCCCTCAAGCGCCAGGAGGCGGGGGATAGCATCAGCCTGGTCTATCCCAAGGAGGGGACCAGCTTGGTGCCCGACGGAAGCGCACTGGTGAAGGAGGCGCCCCACGGGGACAACGCCAAACGGTTTCTAGACTTCACCGTCAGCTATGATGTGCAAGAGATGATGGCGGGACAGTACCGCCGCTCGGTGCGGGGAGACGTGGCGTGCCTGTCTCAGCTCCCGGCCCTGGAGGAGCTGACTCTGGTGGACTATGACATCCCCTGGGCAAGTCAGAACCACGACGCGGTGCTCATGACCTGGGCCTTTTACCTGGATGGGGAGGAGGAGACATGAAGAAGTTTCTTTCTTCCTCCTTCCGCTACCGCCTTTTTGCTTCCTTCTTGGTGGTTTCCCTGATCCCCCTCCTCATCTGTTCAGCCATGCTGCTCCAGATTTTCCGGCTCCGCATGACCGGGGATGCTCAAAAAGAGGCCGAGGAGCATCTGGACCGGGTGGGGCTGCTCCTGGACGAGTCCTGCCAGCGGTTTCTTCAGGCGGCCCAATCTATCCAACGGGACGACGTGCTGACGGCGGCTATGCTGGGGGCGGAAGAGGAAGGGATGGTGGTCTACGGCCGTTTGTTGGACGCCACCCAGGAGAGCCGCAATGACGCCCGCTTCGATCTCTACGACAGCCAGGGCAGATGGCTCTGCTCCACCCGCAGCGACTCCGCCGGGCAGGACTTGCCCACCAACTGGGGCGTGCTGCGGGCGGCGGCGGAGGGTACACTGCGCTTTTTCCCGCCGGAGGAAGCTGCTGCGGCGGATGCCCCCCTGCTCCAGGGGGGGGTTCCGCTGACCGGAGATGGGGGAGAACGGATCGGCTATCTGCTGGTGGGACTCTGCCGGCCCGACCTGGACCGTCTGTTGGAGGACATCATCGGTGCCCGCAACGACCTGCTGATCCTGAGCGCCTACTGGCGGCCTATCTACTGTTCTCAGCCCTCCCTGACGGACAGTCTGGCCTCCACCCTGCGCCAGCGTCTCCTGAAGGGGGAGCCCCTGAACAGCGGCGACGCCGAGTTTACCTATACGGTGTCCGGCCATGAGGGGACGGGGCTGTACCTGGTACTGCGGCAGCCCCAGGTCTTCAACCGGGACACCATGGGCCTTTTGTACACTGTGAGCCTCTCCAGCGCCCTCATCTGTGTGGCCATCTCCATCCTCATGAGCCTCACCCTGAGCAAGCAGATGTTCCGCCCCATCCAGCGTCTCCACGGCGCCATCGAGGCGGTGGCCCGCAACGATCTGGACGTCTATGTGCCCCACGAGCACGACGACGAGCTGGGCCAGCTGGCCCAGCGGTTCAATGAGATGCTGGTGGCCCTCAAGGCCAATCAGGAGCAGCTGGTGGAGAACCAGAAGGAGCTCAACGAGGCCCAGATCCGCATGCTCCAGGCCCAGCTCAACCCCCATTTCCTGTGCAACACCCTGGACACCATGAAGTGGATCAGCAAAATCAACAAGGTGCCCCAGGTGGCCAATATGTCCACCAACCTGGCGGACATCCTGCGCTTCTGCGTCTCGCCGGACGAGTTCGTCCCCCTGTGGCGGGAGCTGGAGATGCTGCACAGCTATGTAGAGATCCAGCGCATCCGTATCTCCGGGGGCTTCGAGTTCTCCGTGGAGGTGCCGCCGGAGCTGGAGGACTGCCTGGTGCCCAAGATGGTCCTCCAGCCCATCGTGGAGAACGCCATTCTCCACGGCCTGGACGGGGTGGAGCAGGGGGCCATTCTGGTGCAGGCCCGGGCGGAGGGGGAGCGGCTCTTCCTCTCCGTCCAGGACAACGGACGGGGCCTGCCCCCGGAGCTGGAAGGGCCCTACGCCCGCCGGGACCGGGAGCTCTCCCGGGGCCACCTGGGTCTCTACAACGTGGACACCATCCTGCGCAAGCACTATGGGGAGGGCTGCGGCCTCTATCTGAGCAATGTTTCCGGCGGGACCGGTGCCTGTATCACAGCGGTGCTGCCCCTGCGTTGGGAGGAGGAACTGATATGCTGAAGGTATTGGTGGTGGAGGACGAGGAGCTCATCCGCAAGGGCATCGTCCTGGCCGTGGACTGGGCCGCCCTAGACTGCGTGGTTGTGGGGGAGGCCTCCAACGGGGAGGAGGCCCTGGAGGCGGTGGAGCGCTATCACCCCACCCTCATCATCACCGATTTGAAGATGCCTCGGATGGACGGCATCGAGATGCTCCGGCGGCTGCGGGAGATGGGCAACAACGCCTATGTCATTATCCTCACCGCCTACGATAGCTTTTCCTACGCCCAGAGCGCCCTGCGCCTGGGGGCGGTGGACTTTTTGTTAAAACCCTTTCACGACGGGGAGCTGGAGGAGGCGGTGACCCACCTCCGCCGCCGGCTGGCCACTGCGCCCCGGGAGAACGCTCAAACGCAGATCTCTCCCATGGCTGGACTCAAGAAGGGGGACAAGAGCAAATATGTGATGGAGGCCATGTCCTACATCGGCGACCACTACAACGACCCCAGCATAACGGTGGGGACCATCGCCCAGTCCCTGGGCATCAGCGAGGGGCACCTGAGCCACCTCTTCAAGAAGGAGACAGATTATACCCTTCTCAATTATCTTACCCGCTACCGTATCCACAAGTCCATGGAACTGCTGCGGGACTGCCGCCGTAAGATCTATGAGGTGGCCGAGCAGGTGGGCTACAAGGATATCACCTATTTTTCCGCTACCTTTAAAAAGGTGGTGGGCATGTCGCCGTCGGAGTACCAGGACACCTGCCGGTGAGTGCGGAAAGGAGAAGACCACATGATCCGTCTCGTTGCCAGCGACATCGACGGCACCCTGCTCCGGAACGGAGCCAGATCCATCGACCCGGCGCTCTTTGACCAGATCCGCCGCCTGGGGGAGCGGGGCATCCTCTTCTGCCCGGCCAGCGGCCGGCAATACAGCAGCCTCCGGCGGCTCTTTGCACCGGTGGCCGATGAGCTGAGCTATCTGTGCGAAAACGGCGCCGTGGTGTGGGGGGCAGGGTCGCCGGGGGCGGTCCTCAGCAAGACCGTGATGGAGCGATCCAGGGCCCTGGCACTGTGCGGGGCCATTCTGGCCCAGCCAACCTGTGAGGTGCTGATCTCCGGGGCCAACACCAGCTATCTCTGCCCCAAGCAGGAGGACATCGTGGACCACATGCGCTACTTCGTGGGCAACAACGTGACCATCCTGAAAACCCCCGAAGAGGTGCCGGAGGACATGGTCAAGGTCTCGGCCTACTGCCGGGACGGGGCGGCGGCCATGGCGCCCGTCCTGTCGCCGGGATGGGAAGACTTCCATCCCGCTGTGGCGGGGGAGAAGTGGCTGGACTTCACCCTGGCCGATAAGGGCACCGGCCTGAAAAGGTTGTGCGCCGCCCTGGGGGTGGACCTCAGTGAGGTCATGGCCTTCGGGAACAACGACAACGACCTGCCCATGCTGTCGCTGGTGGGCCGACCCTACATCATGGAGCAGGCCTCGCCCCTGCTGACGGCGCGGTTTTCTCGTCGCTGTGCCAGCGTGGAGTCGGTGCTGGAGGTCTTTCTGAACGAGCTGGAAAGAGAATAGAAAGGGAGGACACGGTATGTCTGTTTACGATGAGGAGCTCCGGGCGCTCCGGGAGCAGATGGAGCGGAAGCGCCAGCTGGACGCTATGCTGAAGGACCTGCGTGGGCAGCAACAGGAGTTGACTGCACGGGTCAGCGAACTGGAGAAGGTCAAGCTGGAGGAGCAAGCCGACGTGGACCGGCTGGAGGGGCACAGCCTGGCCGCCTTTTTCTACGGCGTCATTGGCAAGATGGACGAGAAGCTGACCCAGGAGCGGCAGGAGGCCTACGCCGCCCGGGTAAAGTACGACGCGGCGGTCCGGGAGCTCTCGGCGGTGGAGGAGGACCTGGAGCGGAAGGAGACCGAGTACCGGCGTCTGGAGGGCTGTGAGCAGCGTTACGCCCAGGTGCTGCGGAAAAAGCAAGAGGAGCTTAAGAACGCCGGTGGTGAGACGGCCGGGGCCATACTGGAATTGGAGGAGCGGCTGGCCGATCTCCGGAGTCAGCGGAAGGAGCTGGACGAGGCCAGCTCCGCCGGGCGGGGCGCATTGGTGACAGCGGATCAGATCCTGCACAGCCTGGACAGCGCCCACGGCTGGGCCACCTGGGACCTGCTGGGCGGGGGGCTGGTGGCCGACCTGGCCAAGCACAGCCATCTGGACAGCGCCCAGGCGGCGGTGGAGCGGCTCCAGGTGGAGCTGCGGCGGTTCAAAACGGAGTTGGCCGACGTGACCATTGATGCCGATCTGCAGGTCAGCATCGATGGCTTCCTCCGCTTTGCCGACTATTTCTTTGACGGACTTTTTGTGGACTGGGGGGTAATGGACCGCATCAACCAGTCCCAGGCGGCGGTGGAGGAGACCCGGGGACGGATCACGGCGGTACTGGACCGGCTGAACGCCATGTCTGACGGGGCGGAGCGGGAGAGCGCGGAGACCAGGGAGCGGCTGGACGCCCTGGTCCGGGATTCCGGCGTGGACGGTTAGGAATGCAGGGCCGAGGCGCTCCCGCATTGCGGTGCGGGAGCGGGCGCCTGATAGGGGTGCCGGTTGACCCCGGCGCCTCCATCCGATACACTGGTCCTGCGCTGGGTTCCGGTCACAGAAAAGGCGGAAAGAAAAGAAGATAGGCTGGGCAACCCGTTTCGGACTGCCCGGCCTATCTTTTTTACGGCCTTGTTTTAGCGCGCTTGAGGTTCAGATGTACCTTCCGTCAGATCCCCATGTTCTCCAGAAAACGCATGAGGATGGTGGCCACCTCGGCCCGGCTGGCGTAGCCCAGCGGGTTGATGGTGGTGGCGGTGTTGCCGGTGATGAGGCCGTTGACATTGGCCCAGAGCATGGCGTCCTGCGCCCAGCCGCTCACCTGGCCGGCGTCGGTGTAGCGCTCCAGGCTGCCGGCGGCAGAGACGGGGTACCTCTTGGACTGCGCGTAGCGGTACAGGATGGCGGCCATCTGCTCACGGGTGACGGCGTCGTTGGGGCCAAACCGACCGTCGCCGTAGCCGTCCACAATGCCGCTGGCCGCCGCCCACGCTGCCGGCGCAGTATACCACTGGCCGGCGGGCACGTCGGTAAAGTCGGAGGAGCCGACAGCGGGCTGGTTCTCCAGGCGGTACAGAATGGTGACGAGCATGGCGCGGGTCATGTCAATGTCGGGCTGGAAGAGATTCTCTCCCGTCCCGTCCATCAGGCCGCGGCCGGCCACATACGCCACCGCGTCGTAGTACCACGCCGTAGCGGGCACATCCAGGAAGGTGCTCCCGGAGGGCGTGGGTGTGGGTTCCTCATCCGTCTCAGTGGTCACTTCCGTAAAGGAGGCCTCCACCGTCACCCGCACGCCTGGCATCTGGAAGGTGAACTGGGTCTCGCTCAGGCGCTCCACGCGGAGTTTGTTCCCCGCACTGTCTGTGATGTCCAGCCGCGCCAGCTTGTAGCCGGCATCCGGCTGCGCCGTGATGGTGACGGTGTCGCCGCGCTCGGCAAGCTCGGGACTGACGGAGAGGGTACCGCCGTCATACTGCCCCACCGAGACGGCGTGGCTGACGGCGGAGGAGCTGCCGCCCCCGCCGCCGCTGACGGAAGAGCCGCCGCCGGAGGAGGTGCCGCCGTTGTAGGACCAGTGGGCATAGACTGTGCGATTGCCCGTGAATACGTAGGAGGTGGTCACGGCCTCACCGCCGCTGGCCGATGTGAACCAGCCCAGCAGGGAGTAGCCGGAGCGGGTGGCGGTGGGGAGAGCGGCCAGACGGCCGTCCACGGTGGTTGCGGTGCCGGAACCGGAGAGGGTTCCGCCGTTGGGATCAAAGGTGATGGTGTACTCGGCGGCGGGGGTCTCGGCCTCGGCGACAGTCACGTCACAGCTGGCGGTGAAGCCGCCGTCCGCGGTGGTCACGGTGATGGTGGCGGTGCCCTGAGAGAGGGCGGTCACCGTGCCGTCCTGGGACACGGAGGCGACCCCGGGGGCGCTGCTGGTCCAGGACACAGCCTTGTTGGTGGCGTCGGCGGGGGCGACCGTGGCGGCGAGGGCGGCGGTCCCGCCCACCGTCATCTCCAGGGCGGTCCGGTCCAGAGTCACGCCGGTGACCGCGACGCTGGCGGCCTCAGCCTCCCATTTCGCGGTGAGGGTGACATCCGCCGCGGGCTGATAAGGAGAGGTCACCGGTGCGTCGCCGTCATACCAGCCCAGGAAGGTAAACCCCTCCTTGCTGGGAGTGGGGAGTGGGACGGAATCACCGAGCGCACAGGAAATGGGGTTGTCCGTCCCCTCCGGCAGTGTGCCTCCGTCCAGCGAGAGGGTGATCTCATAGCTGGCCATGGCGAGGGGCCCGCTGGCCACCACGGAGCCGTTGCTGTTGCTGTAAACATACACATAGCAGCTGCCCAGGTTGGATGCGTCGATCCGCCCGGTGGGAATGGTGGTGCTCAGTACGCCGGCTTCGTCAACGGTGCCGCTGCCCAGACCGAGGGCCTTGTCCGGCTCCGGTGTGGTGTCCACCACGGAGATCATGTTGAACTCCCTGCCGGGCGTCAGCCCACTGATCTCCACCTCCACCACCCCATTGGCGTAAAAGCCAATGGGGTCCGTGCCGGCTGCCAGAGCCGGGACGGAGAAGGAGACGGACATGGCGGCGGCCAGCGCGAGGGAAGCAATGCGTTTCTTCATTGTGAGGCCTCCCTTACTTTACCGTGCAGGTGTCATAGCTGGTGACGCCTGTGCCGTCGGCGCTGATCAGATTCGGCATATCGCTGGCGAGCCACACGGTCACACCGGTGGCGTCGCTGTCGTAGGAGATGGTTACACTCTCGGTTCCGGTCTGGACCACCATCATGACCATGGTGTTCTGGATGTCCTCGCCGCTGCCGGTGGTGATCTGGACGACGACGTACTCATTGCCTGTGAATGCAACGCCGCTGCCTGCAAAGCTGATGGTCTGAGAGACACCGGCGCCGCCCTCGACCGCTTCGGTGATAGAGCTATCATCAAAGGTGTAGGGGGATTCAATGCCGGAAATCAGGCAGGAACCGGCGGCGACCAGCTTCCTTTCAGCGACTTCGACGGCGATGACATATTGATCATTGTCAGCGAAGCCCAGGGTGGGGGCGGAATCCTGCCAGCTCTCCGCGCCAAGCTCGGCCAGGGCGTCCTCGGCAGTGGTGTTTGTGGTCCACCCGGTCACAATTGCGGAGGGATCGTCCGTTACCACGGCGTACTTCACGCTGCCGGTATTGCCGGACACCGCGATGGTCGCGCTGTAATTCTCATCGGCGGTGACGGTGACGGCCAAAGAGGTCAGTGCAGTGGAAGCAGAGGGCGTATTGTTGGTGACCGACTCTCCGCTCAGAGAATCAGCCTGATTGCCGGCCTCGTCCTGGATGGGGTTGGTGCCGGGAGTATAGGAGATGGT
>NZ_CALXEE010000055.1 GCF_944387245.1 uncultured Intestinimonas sp.
GGGTCGTCGCGCCCCACAACAAGAGAGATGGTTCTCCAGACAGCGGCACAGACCGTCTCCATGATCTTTACCTTACTTTCCAGAGGAGGAATCCCAATGCCCGCCGAAGTCACCCCCATGATGAAACAATACCTCCAGATGAAGGCGGAGCACCCGGACTGCATCCTCATGTTCCGGCTGGGGGACTTTTACGAGATGTTCAACGAGGACGCCAAGCTGGTGTCCCAGGAGCTGGACCTCACCCTCACCACCCGGGACCGGAACAAGCCCCCCGAGCAGCGCACCCCCATGTGCGGCGTGCCCTACCACTCGGTGGAGGCCTACCTCTCCCGGCTCATCGCCAAGGGCTACAAGGTGGCCATCTGCGAGCAGATGGAGGACCCTGCCACCGCCAAGGGCCTGGTGGACCGGGACATCATCCGCATCGTCACCCCCGGCACCCTCATCGAGTCCTCCATGCTGGAGGAGGGGAAGAACAACTTCATCGCCGCCGTCTGCCTGGACGGGGAGGCCGCCGGGGTCTGCTTCTGCGACATCTCCACCGGCGAGGTGTCCGCCGCCGCCTTCGCCGGGCCGGGCTGGGAGGAGCACCTCACCAACGAGCTGGGCCGGTTCTCCCCCCGGGAGGCCGTGCTGGACGCCGCCGCCTGGGACTGCAAGGACCTGCGGGACTTCCTGAAAGCCCGGCTGGAGTGCCGGTGCGAGCAGGGGAACGAGGCCGACTTCGCCCCCGGCCGGGCCCTGGAGCTGTGCCAGAAGCAGTTCCGCTCGGGGCTGGACAACCTGCCCCCGGAGGGGGAGTACGCCGTCCGGGCCTGCGGCGGCATGCTCACCTACCTCTATGACACTCAAAAGACCGACCTCTCCCACCTCACCGCCTTCCACTACACCGCCGGCGGCGAGTTCATGGAGCTGGACCTCACCGCCCGGCGGAACCTGGAGCTCACCGAGACCCTCCGGGGCAAGGAAAAGAAGGGCTCCCTCCTGTGGGTGCTGGACAAGACCCGCACCGCCATGGGCGGGCGGCTCATCCGCTCCTGGATGGAGCGGCCCCTCCTGTCTCCCGCCCAGATCAACAAGCGGCTGGACGCCGTGGAGGAGCTGGTGGGGGACGCCATCGCCCGCCAGGAGCTCTCCGCCTGCCTCCGGGAGGTCACCGACCTGGAGCGGCTCATCGGCCGCATCGTCTACGGCACCGCCGGGGCCCGTGACCTCACCGCCCTCTCCTCCGGCCTGGGGAAGCTGCCCCGGCTCCGGGAGCTGCTCTCCCCCTTCTCCTCGTCCCTCCTCACCGTCCTCCGGGAGGCCATGGACGACCTGCCCGCCCTCCGGGACACCCTGGATCGGGCCCTGGTGGAGGAGCCCCCCTTCTCCGTCCGGGAGGGCGGCTTTATCCGGGGGGGCTGGAACGCCGACGTGGACTACCTCCGGGACATCCAGACCAACGGCAAGGGCATGGTGGCCCAGGTGGAGGCCCGGGAGAAGGAGCGCACCGGCATCAAGAGCCTGAAGGTGGGCTACAACAAGGTTTTTGGCTACTACATCGAGGTCTCCAAGTCCTACTACGACCAGGTCCCCGAGGACTACATCCGCAAGCAGACCCTGGTCAACTGCGAGCGCTTCATCACCCAGGAGCTCAAGGAGATGGAGCACACCATCCTCTCCGCCCAGGACAAGCTCACCGCCCTGGAGTACGAGCTCTTCTGCCAGCTCCGGGAGGCCGCCGCCGCCCAGGTGGACGCCGTCCAGCGCACCGCCGCCGCCGTGGCCCAGGTGGACGTGCTCCTCTCCTTCGCCGCTGTGGCCGCCGAGGGCCGCTACTGCAAGCCGGAGGTGGACCTCTCCGACCGTCTGGATATCGTGGAGGGTCGCCACCCGGTGGTGGAGAAGGTGCTCAAGGACGCCCTCTTCGTCCCCAACGACGTCCACCTGGACGGAAAGGACAACCTGGTGGCCATCATCACCGGCCCCAACATGGCGGGCAAGTCCACCTACATGCGCCAGACCGCCCTCACGGTGCTCATGGCCCAGATGGGGGCCTTCGTCCCCGCCAAGAGCGCCCGCATCGGCGTGGTGGACCGGGTCTTTACCCGCATCGGCGCCAGCGACGATCTCGCCGCCGGCCAGTCCACCTTTATGGTGGAGATGACCGAGGTGGCCGAGCTTCTGAAGAACGCCACCGCCAAGAGCCTCCTCATCCTGGACGAGATCGGCCGGGGCACCTCTACCTACGACGGCATGGCCATCGCCCGGGCGGTGCTGGAGTACTGCGCCGACAAGCGCCGCCTGGGGTGCAAGACCCTCTTCGCCACCCACTACCATGAGCTCACCTGCCTGGAGGGGGAGATCCCCGGGGTAAAGAACTACAACGTGGCCGCCAAGAAGCGGAAGGACGACGTCATCTTCCTCCGGAAAATCGTCCCCGGCCCCGCCGACCAGAGCTACGGCATCGAGGTGGCCTCCCTGGCCGGGGTGCCCGACCGGGTCATCCGCCGGTCCCGGGACATTCTGGCCCAGCTGGAGAGCCAGGGGGCTCCCGCCCCCGCCCCCGTCCAGGCCCCCGCCGACGACCAGGTGTCCTTCCTGGACATGGGGGCAAACCAGGTGGCCCAGCGCCTGCGGCAGACCAACCTGGACACCCTTACCCCCATCGAGGCCCTCAATCTGGTCTATGAGCTGAAGAAATTACTGTAATCACCGCCCGGAGCCTTCCCCTGGGGGAAGGTGGCATGGCCGCAGGCCATGCCGGATGAGGGGAGACACCGGGGGCGATTTCCGTCATTCTCCCGTGGCGGCATCCTCCCCACCACACCCGAAGGAGGCCCTTCCCATGTACCCCAAACGACAGTGGAAAGCCCGCTTCACCCCGTCGGAATTCTGCCGGGGCTGGGTGTTTTTTGTCCTCTACCTGCTGGTCTTCCCCCTGGTCATGGGATGGCTCCAGATGCTGCTGAGCCAGCGCTTTGACTTCTTCCTCCAGGCCCCCGAGTTCAGCCTCATCTATTACTTCCTCCTCCTGTGCGCCACCCTGCTCCTCTTCTGGAGCTTCCTGCGCCAGGGCTTCGACATCCTCCTGGACGACCTGCCCGAGAACCTCACCGCCTTTCTGGCCGGTCTGGTGGGGGGCGGCGTCCTCCAGGTCCTCTTTTCCCTCCTCCCCCTGCCGGTGGAGGACCCCAACTCCGCCTCCTATGCCGACTCCTTTTTCCTCTCGCCCCCCGCCACCGTGGCCGTACTGGTCCTCCTCATGCCCATCATGGAGGAGGTCCTCTTCCGGGGGCTCCTCTTCGGCAGCCTGCGGCAGTACAGCCGGAGCCTGGCCTTCGCCGTGTCCATCCTGGGCTACGGCCTCTTCTGCGTCCTCCCCTTCGTGTGGACCCCCATGGGCCCCGACCCCGCCTGTCTGCTCCTGCTGATCCGCTACCTCCCCATGAGCGCCGCCCTCACCTGGTGCTACGACAAGGGCGGCTCCATCTGGTCGGCCATCGCCCTCCACATGGCCCTCAACGGCCTGAGCCTGGCCATGTCCCTCCTCTGATCCTCTCCGCAGAAAGCTGGTGACACCATGCCCCACATTCAAGTCCTGGACAGCCACGTGGCCGACCTCATCGCCGCCGGCGAGGTGGTGGAGCGCCCCGCCTCGGTGGTGAAGGAGCTGCTGGAAAACGCCATCGACGCCGGCGCCGCCGCCGTCACCGTGGAGATCCAGCACGGCGGTATGTCCTACATCCGGGTGACCGACAACGGCTGCGGCATCCCCCCCGCCGACGTGGAGACCGCCTTCCTCCGTCACGCCACCAGCAAGGTGCGCACCGAGCACGACCTGGCCGCCATCGGCACCCTGGGCTTCCGGGGCGAGGCTCTGGCCGCCATCGCCGCCGTGTCCCGCATCGAAGTGCTCACCCGGGCCCAGGGCAACGACCTGGGGGTGGCCCTCACCTTAGAGGGCGGCGTGGTCACCGGCAGGGAGGAGGCCGGCTGCCCCCAGGGCACCACCATGGTGGTGCGGGACCTCTTCTACAACACCCCCGCCCGACTCAAGTTCATGAAAAAGGACACCGCCGAGGGGGCCGCCGTCTTTGCCGCCGTCCAGCGGGAGGCCCTGGCCCGGCCCGGCGTCTCCTTCAAATTTCTTCGGGACGGCAGACAGGAGCTCCTCACCCCCGGGGACGGCAAGCTCCAGTCCGCCCTCTACGCCGTGCTGGGCCGGGAGCTGGCCCTGGGCATGCTCCCCGTGAAGGGCTCCGGCGAGGACGCCGTCACCGTGGAGGGCTTCGCCTCCCTGCCCGCCTGCTGCCGGGGCTCCCGGAACTACCAGTTCTTCTTCGTCAACGGCCGCTTCATCAAGTCCCGCCTCCTCATGGCCGCCCTGGAGCAGGCCTACCAGAACCAGCGCATGGTGGGCAAGTTTCCCGCCTGCGTCCTCCACCTCACCACCCGGCTCAACGGGGTGGACGTCAACGTCCACCCCGCCAAGACCGAGGTCAAGTTCGTCAGTGAGAAGAAGATCTTCGACGCCGTCTACCACGCCGTGCTGGGGGCGCTGGAGGCCAACGCCAAGCCCCCACAGGCCCACCTGGACGCCCCCAGAAAGCCCGCCGGGCACGACACCGTCACCCCCAATCAGACCTTCCTCAACCTGTCGTCGGAGGAGTACCGCCGGGCCGTCCAGACCCGGAACCAGCCCAAGACCTGGGCTCCGGCCCGGCCCAAAACGGAGCCTCCCCGGCGGGAGGCGGTCCCCCCGGTGCGGCAGACGGGTGGAATGCCCATCCATGACTTTGCAAAGCCGGTCTTTACAGAGCCCGCCCCGGTGAAGCCGGAGCCGGTAAAGGAGGAGGCCGTCCCCACGGCAGCGCCCACGCCGGAGCCGGAGACGGTGCCCACACCCGTTGTCCAGGCCGCGCCGGAGCCGGTGGCCGATCCCGTCCCGGCTGCGAAACCGGAACCCCAAATCACCCATCCGGAACCCACCCCTCAGCCGGAGCCCGAACCGGAGCTCCAGCCGGAACCTGAACCGGAGCCCTGGACCGTCCGGGGCGAGCTCTTCCAGACCTACGTTCTGGTGGAGCAGGGGGAGAAAGCCTTTTTCATCGACAAGCACGCCGCCCACGAGCGGATGAACTTCGACAGGCTGAAGGCGGCGGGGTACACCCCCATGGTGCAGCTGCTCCTGACGCCGGTGGTGTTCACCCCCGCCCCGGAGGAGTGCGCCGCCCTGCTGGAGCACACCGAGGAGCTGGAGCGGTTCGGCTTCTCCTGCGAGGACTTCGGCGGCGGGGCGGTGGTGGTCCGCCAGTGCCCCGACTATGTGGACGCCGGGGAGGTGGAGGCCACCCTCCTGGAGCTGGCCGGGGACCTGCTGTCCGCCCGGCGGACCGACCCCGACGGCGTGCGGGACCACCTGCTGGCCACCATGGCCTGCAAGGCCGCCATCAAGGGGGGGCAGAAAAACGGCCCCGCCGAGCTGGAGCGGGTGGCCCAGGCCGTCATGTCGGGGGAGGTCAAATACTGTCCCCACGGCCGCCCCGTGGCCGTGGAGCTCACCAAGGCCCAGCTGGAAAAGCTCTTCAAGCGGGCATAAGGGCTGACGAAACGCCCCTCATCCGCTCCAGTGTGCGCACTGGAGCACCTCCCCCCCTCAGGGGGGAAGGTTTTACAGGCAGCACTTTCTCTTACCTTCCCCCTCCAAGGGGGAAGGTGGCGGCGCAGCCGCCGGATGAGGGTGCGCCGCGATGCCACTCACGCGGCGATTAACGTCACCCACGCCGCAGCAACGGCAATCCCAGTCAGCGCCACCATGTCCCGACACCCACCCACGCAGGCGGCGAAAAAAGTGGGGATAGAACCACGGCTTTTCTCTGTTCCACCGGCGGAGTCACCTGTGGACGGTGCTGGTGCTCTATGGGGGGCGTAAAGACGGGCCGCCGGATTTCTATTTGGAGCCACTCAACCCACACGGGAGCCCCTTTTTTTGGATTCCAAAAACCGTTCTTTTTCCAGCAGGGAAAAAGAAACGGTCTTTGACCGTTCCTTGAGGGAACACTTAACGCCCCCTCATCCGGCCCTACCCAGTTTTCCCGTCAAACCACCCCATCACCCCGAAAGGAGGTCTCCATGGAACATCGACCCAAGCTGCTGGTCATCTGCGGCCCCACGGCCTCGGGCAAAACCGCCCTGGGGGTGGCCCTGGCCCAGGCCCTGGACGGCGAGGTGGTCTCCGCCGACTCCATGCAGATCTACCGGGGCATGGACATCGGCACCGCCAAGCCCACGGCGGAGGAGATGGGTGGCGTGCCCCACCACATGCTGGATGTGGCCGACCCGGCGGAGGACTACTCCGTGGCCCGGTACGTCCACGACGCCGACGCCTGCGTCGGGGACATCCTCGCCCGTGGCAAGCTCCCCATCGTGGTGGGTGGCACCGGCCTCTACATCGACAACCTCATCGCCGGCCGGGACTTTGCCCCCTTCACTGGCGCCTGGCGGGAAAGGCTCCAGGCCCGGGCCCGGGAGGAGGGCCTGCCCGCCCTCCACGAAGAGCTCCGGCGCATCGACCCGGACCGGGCGGAGAAGCTTCACCCCAACGATGAAAAGCGCATCCTCCGGGCCCTGGAGGTGTGGTATGAGACGGGGGAAACCATCACCGCCCACGACGAGCGGACCCGGAGCCTGCCCCCCAAATACGACGCCCGGCGGGTGTGCCTCAATTTCGCCCGGCGGGAGGACATGTGGGAGCGCATCGACCGCCGGGTAGACCTGATGATGGAGGCGGGCCTGGAAGAGGAGGTCCGGAACCTCCTCACCTCCGGCGTGCCCCCCACCGCCACCGCCATGCAGGCCATCGGCTACAAGGAGTTCGCCGCCGCCCTCCGGGGGGAGGAGCCCGTTTTCCAGGCGGTGGCCGAGGTCAAGCTCCGCTCCCGGCAGTACGCCAAGCGGCAGCTCACCTGGTTCCGCCGCACCCCGGACATCCGCTGGGTCACCTGGGAAAATACCCCCGACCTGGCCCTGGGCCGACAGAAAGTGACAGCATATATGGAAGAATTTGGTATATGATGGGTACATTCCAACAGAAAGAGGAGTGTACATACCATGCAGACCAGATTCAACCTTCAGGACACCTTTCTCACCCGGGCCCGCCGCAGCCGGATGGGGGTGACCCTCTTCCTCATGAACGGCTACCAGCTCCGGGGGATCATCACCGGCTTTGACTCCTTCGTGGTGGTCCTCATGACCGACAACAAGCAGCAGATCATTTACAAGCACGCCATTTCCACCATCGTCCCGGAGCGGGCGGTGCCCCTGGAGGGGGAGACGGCCCAGGAGGGCTGACCGCCCGGCGGGGGAGGGAATGGGCAGAAATCGAGGATCTTGACCTATGAAACAGGGTACCGTCATCACCCGCATCATGATCGTTCTCATGTTCTTCATGGTGTGCGCCTATCTTCTCTTCTCCGTTCTCCGCAGCCTGGATGACCGGACCTACACCGTGACCACCTACGCCCACACGGTGGACGACGCCGTTGAGGCCACCGGACTGCTCATCCGGGCCGAGACGGTGGTCACCGGCCAGACCGCCGCCATTGTGGACGTGCTCCCCGACCAGGGGGAGAAGGTCCGCGCCGGGGCCGCCGTGGCCTACCTCTACCAGGACGAGAGCGCCCTGGACCGCCGCCGCCAGCTGCGCACCCTGATGCTGGAGGAGGAACAGCTCAAATACGCCCTCCAGGGCCAGGACAGCTCCGACGCCAGCCACCTGGACCAGAGCATTGTGGACGCCATGGTGGGCCTGCGGACGGCCGCCGCCTACGGCGACCTCACCAGCCTGGAGGAGCAGTCCCTCTCCTTCAAGAGCCTGGTCATCCGCCACGGCTACGCCAGCGACGCCGGGGTGGACGAGCTCTCCGCCGCCATCACCGCCCTGGGCGGCCAGATCCAGGCCCTCCAGAGCGCCTCCGCCCTGGACACCACCACCGTATACGCCCCCTGCTCGGGCACCTTCTCCGCCATGGCCGACGGCTACGAGTCCACCCTCTACCCCGACATGCTGGAGACCCTCACCGCCGCCGGCCTCAAGCAGCTCATGACCCAGGACCCCACCGCCCCCGCCGGGGCCGTGGGCAAGCTCATCACCAACTCCAAGTGGTACCTGGCCACCACCGTCTCCCCGGAGGTGGCCGAGCGGCTGGTGGCTGGCCGGTCTGTGACCGTGCGCTTCTCCCGGGACTGGTCCGGCGAGGTGTCCATGAAGATCGAGCGGGTGGACGAGGCCCAGGACAACGCCTGCCTGGTGATCCTCTCCTCCACCCGGAACCTGGCCGACACCAGCATGCTCCGCAAGCAGACGGTGGACATCGTCTTTAACAGCCTGAGCGGCATCCGGGTACCCAAGAAGGCGGTGCGCACCGAGAACCGGGAGGTCACCGACCCGGAGACGGGAGCCGTCTCCACCAGGCAGGTCATCGGCGTCTATGTCCTCACCGCCGCTCAGGCCGAGTTCAAGGCGGTGGAGATCCTGGCCGACGACGGCGACTACTACCTGGTCCAGGCGGTGCTCCCCGACGTGCCCACCGACAACCAGCTCAAGACCGCCTTCCGCACCGGAGACCAGGTCATCGTCTCCTCGGACGAGCTCTACGACGGCAAGGTCATGACCAAATGATCCCAGAGAAAGACAGGAGGGAACGCACCATGTCACTGGAAGAAAATATTGCCCGGGTAAAGGCCAATATGGCCCGGGCCGCCCTGGAGGCCGGACGGGACCCGGCGGAGATCACCCTGGTGGCCGCCACCAAGGTCCAGACCTCGGACACCATCCGGGCGGCCATCGCCGCCGGTATCGCCGTCTGCGGCGAGAACCGGGTCCAGGAGCTCACCGGGCATCTGGACGACTACGCCTACGACGGCGCCAAGATCCACTTCATCGGCCATTTGCAGACCAACAAGGTCCGGTTCGTGGTGGGCCGGGTGGACCTCATTGAGTCCGTGGACTCCCCCCGGCTCCTGGAGGCCATTGAGCGCCAGGCCGAAAAGCTCAACCTGGTCCAGGACGTCCTGCTGGAGGTCAACATCGGCCGGGAGGAGAGCAAGGGGGGCTGTCTCCCCGAGGACCTGCCCGCCCTGGCCCGCCAGGCCATGGACCTGCCCCATGTGCGGCTCCGGGGCCTTATGGCCATCCCGCCCGTGGCCGCCCAGCCCGGTGACAACCGGAGATTTTTTGCCGCTACCCGGCAGCTTTATGTTGACATAAGACGTCAAATAGGGGATAATGACACTGATATAGACTGTCTGTCCATGGGTATGAGCGGCGATTATGAGGACGCCATCCGGGAAGGCGCCACCCTGGTGCGGGTGGGGACCGCCCTCTTTGGTCCCCGGCCCCCCATGCACCCCTGAACCTGCCGGGACCGGCAGCGTGAGGAAGAACGAAAGGAAGTTACCGCTATGGGATTCATTGATGAGATCAAGCGTCTGGCCCGTCCCTATGAGGACGAGGAAGACGATGAGGAGTTCGACGACTATGACGCCCCTGCCCCCCGCACCGAGCGCAAGGACAAGATCCGGGACATCCGTGAGAGCACCGGCGCCATCTACGCCGCCGAGCCGGAGCCCCGCCGGAGCAACAAGGTGGTCAACATCCACACCACCACCCAGCTCCAGGTGGTGCTGGTGAAGCCCGACCGCTTTGAGAACGCCGCCGAGATCGCCGACCACCTGCGGGAGAAGCGCACCGTGGTCCTCAACCTGGAGCAGACCAACAAGGACATCGCCCGGCGTCTGCTGGACTTCCTCTCCGGCGTGGCCTACGCCAACGAGGGCAAGATCAAGAAGGTGGCCATCTCCACCTACATCATCACCCCCTACAACGTGGACATTCTGGGCGATCTCATCGACGAGCTGGAGAACAACGGCCTGTACTTCTAAGCTCCGCTTCAGGAGAGTATTGTCCACATTGTCTCGCCGGAAGTCCGGCGTCCCAAGCGTTTTGGTGCAGCCAAAACCTTGATGCCGGGCGAATTCATTTCGCCCGCGCAGATGAAAAAATCGGGGCCCCCGCACGATGCCCAGCATTGGGTGGGGCGGACATTCTGGGCGATCTCATCGACGAACTGGAGAACAACGGTCTCTACTTCTAACATATCGTTCTGGCGCCCCGGTGCGCCGACGACGACCAAAAAGAGATTATAATAGCGGGGAGTGACCCTTTATGCTGACGCCGCAGGAGGTCTCCGAGCACGCCTTTGCCAAGGCGGGCTTTGGCGGCTACAATATGGCCATGGTGGACGAGTTTCTGGACCAGCTCACCGAGGACTATACCACGCTCTACAAGGAGAACGCCGTCCTCAAGAGCAAGATGAAAGTGCTGGTGGACAAGGTGGAGGAGTACCGCTCCACCGAGGAGGCCATGCGCAAGACCCTGCTCACCGCCCAGCGGATGGCCGATGAGATCGTGAAAGAGGCCCAGGAGAGCAAGGAGACCATGGTACATCAGGCGGAGGAGGAGGCCAGGGCCCGTGTCCAGGGTCTGCGCCGTGAGGTGGAGGCCGAACAGTTGCGGCTCACCGCCGCCCGGAACGCCACCACCGCCTATGTGGCCAAGCTCAAGGAGCTCTACCAGCACGAGCTGGACTACCTGGGGAGTCTGAGCAAGCTGACCCCCGAGCCTGCCGCCCCCGCCGACCCGGTGGAGGCCGCCGCCGAGGAGATCCAGGCCACCGTGGACCGCATTGCCCAGGAGGAGGTCTCCGCTCCGGCCCAGGCCGAGGAGGAGGACGACATTCCTCAGGAGGATGAGCGCCCCGGCGGACTTTACAGCGACCTCACCGCCACCTTTGCGGACCATGACGGTGAGACCGAGCGGAAGGTCAAGGTGGCCCCGGAGCGCCGGGCCGCTGAGATGGCGCAGCCGGTCAAGGCCACGGAGCCGGAGGACGAGGAGCCCACCAAGCGCCTGAGCATTGATCTCGAACACCTTCAGTTCGGGAAGGACTACGAGATCAAGTGAGCATACATAAAACGCGGGACCGTTTGAAACGGTCCCGCGTTTTTTGCGTTTTGGGCAGATCAAGGCCCCCCAGAGCCTTCCCCTGGGGGCCTGACTATTTGGTGAAAAGTCAAAAAAGTGGGGCGCGGCTTCCCAGACGCGCCCACGGCGCCACATCGTAAAGGTGGGGGGAGGGGCGGATATCATCCGCCCGCAAGCCTTCCCCAGGGAGTCTGACTGTCCGGTGGACAGTCAGAAGAAATCACTTCTTCCTTGACCCGTGGTGGCCCGAAAGGCCGGATGAGGGGAAGCCTTACAGCAAGGTTTGCATCCCGTTTCTTTGCCTTTCTGTTACGTGAAAGGACGAGAGAGACGGTTCAAAATCCGTTTCGCTTCCCTGCTGGAAAAAGAACGGTTTTGGAATCCAAAGAAAAAGGGGCCTCTAGGTGGGTTGAGTGGTCCCAAATAGGAATCCGGCGGCCCGGCTTTACGCCCCCGTTGAGGGCCAGCACCGTCCACAGGAGACTCCGTCGGTGGAACAGGGAAAGGCCGTGGTTCTATCCCCACTTTTTTCGCCGCCTGCGTGGGCGGGCATTGTGATGTGGAGGCGCTGACTGATATTACCTCTATTGTGGAGTGTGGCTTCCCGGACGCATCCAGTGCGCAAACAGCCGGGGCGGCCTTTGCCGCCCCGGCTATGGTCCGGTGCCGTTCCGCTATTTTCCTTGCCGGAAGTGGAAGGTCTTCTCTCCCATCACCGGCTGGTAGAGGGTGTCTGTATCCGGCTCGTAGACCAGCTGCTCCGCGAGGCCCTCCGCCCCATAGGTGAGCCACACCTCCTGGCCTTCTTCCGTGTCATAGACGATATACAGGAGCCCGTCCAGGCCGGAGATCCCCCGCAGCGCCCGGCAGTCCGGCAGCCAGTCCTCCAGCACATCGGAGGTATAGGTGACCGTCTCCAGAGGCTGGCCGTTGTTGTCCAGCACCTCCGTGGTTTCTGGGGTACAGTGTGTCAGCAGCCCTTCCGAGGTAAGGGCGGCGCTCTCCCCGTCGGGCGGGGTCACCCGGTAAAGGCCGTAGGTCTCCCGCTCCTGGTCGGACATGGCCACGGTACGGCTCTGCCCATTCCACCACCGGAAGCCCAGGACGCCCGCCAGGATCAGCGCCACGGCCAGGATCAGTAGCCCCCACTTCCACCCGCTCCGGCGGCCGGTATACCCTTTCATATGTCCCGCCCCCTTCCCCCTGTTTTTATCCGGGCCTTTTCAGCCCCATCCTATCCGATTTTTCACACTCTGTCAAGCGGACGCTCCCGCTGTCCCGGGTCCGCCGGGCGGCTGATCGCCGCCCCTACGCCGGAGCACCGGCGGCTTTACGGAGTAAGCCGACGGTGCAAGTGGCGTAGCAGTAGAACAGCCCCGGGGGGTACATCCAATAGGGGGGAGCCGCAGCTCCCCCCTGTGTTTGGTCGTTTCAAGGGGGTTGGGTGTCGGGAAGGGGGGAAATCGAAATCCCCCCTTCCCGACTGACTCTTTCGCCCCTTTCTGGTCATTCAGAAAGGGGCCCGCCGGAGGCCATTCCTCTCTGAGAACAGAGAGAACTTTGTAACGTGGTTTGGCGCGCAATCAGGGGCCCCGGGAAAGCGCGCAGCGCTTTTCTGGGGAGAGGAGGGACAAGGGAGCCGAGCGAGACCTGACCGTCAGGACGGGGTGAGCGGTGCGGACTTTGCCCCGACGACGCCGTGCCCCACACAAAGGAAATACTATGCTGTCACGGCGGGCGGCCAAAAGCCTCCCCTACTCCTCGGTCACGATCTCCCCGTGTTCCTGTTCGTATTCCTTCAAGTAACTCTCCACAGCAATACACAGCTGCATATTGATGGAGCGGCGGCCCTCCTTGGCCAGCACACGGATCTTGTCCATATGCTCTTTTTCCAGCCGCAGGGGATAGGGATTGGCCTGCACAGACATCATGGTCACTCCTTATGACTCTAATAGATGCTACCATCATATCTGCCTTTTGGTATTGTCTCAATAGTTCTAAAAGATACAAAAAGATATTGACATGGTATATCTATATGATATTATATAGATACAAAAGGAGTGAGGAATATGTCTTATCCGAAAAAAGACCAGACCATCTCCGTTCAGGTGGACCGGGATACCAAGGCAAAGGCCGCCTATCTGGCCGCCCAGGCCAACCGCACCCTGTCCAGCCACGTCCGTCAGCTCCTCCGCTTTCACATCAGGGAATATGAGTTCCTCTACGGCCCCATCCGCATAGAAAAAGAGACGTTCACCGGTCGGTGAACGTCTCTTTTGATTTATGGGGTTATGATTACTCGCCCACCACAGCGGCGCAGCGGTCGCACAGCTCGGCGTGGTGACCGGCGGTGCCGATGGTATCGCAGTGGTTCCAGCAGCGGGGGCACTTGGGGGCCTCGGACAGCTTGACGGCGATGGTGCAGGGGATGAGGGACTCCTCGTTCTTCTCGCCCTCCACGGTCTCGGTGGTGACGGTGACCTTGGAGACGATGCACAGGGAGGCCAGGTCAACACCCGCCAGGAAGGCGGCGTCGGCGGCGGAGACAGACAGGGTGACCTCGGTGTCCTGGGCCTTCTTGAACACGCCGGCGTTGCGGGCGTTCTCCAGGGCCTTGTTGACGGCGTCGCGCAGGGAGATGAGCTTACCCCAGCGCTCCTGATCGGCAGTGCTCAGGGTAAAGGCGGCGTTGTCGGAGGGCATGTCGTTGAGCAGCACGCTCTCGGCGTCCACGCTCTGAGCATGCTTCATGGCGTGCCAGATCTCGTCGGAGGTGAAGGCCAGGATGGGGGCGATGAGGCGGGTCATGCCGTCCAGGATATAGTAAAGGGCGGTCTGGGCGGAGCGGCGCTCAGTCTCGCTGCCGCAGTAGAGCCGGTCCTTGATGATGTCCAGGTAGAAGTTGGACATGTCCACCACGCAGAAGTTGTAGACGGCCCGGTAGACCCCGTGGAACTCGTAGCGGTCGTAGGCGGCCCGGACGGTCTTCACCAGCTCGTTGAGGGCGTGGAGGGCGTAGCGGTCCAGGTCCATCAGCTTGTCCAGGGCCACGGCGTCGGTGTCGGGGTCGAAGTCGCACAGGTTGCCCAGCATGTAGCGGGCGGTGTTGCGGATCTTCAGATAGGCCTGGGAGAGCTGCTTCATGATCTCCTTGGAGATGCGCATGTCCTGGGTGTAGTCGGCGGAGGCCACCCACAGCCGCAGCATGTCGGCGCCGTACTCCTTGATGACCTCGTCGGGGGAGACGGCGTTGCCCAGGGACTTGTGCATGGCCTTGCCCTCGCCGTCCACGGTCCAGCCGTGGGTGGCAATCTGCTTATAGGGAGCCACGCCGTTCACAGCGATGGAAGTGAGCATGCTCGACTGGAACCAGCCGCGGTACTGGTCGCCGCCCTCCAGGTAGAGGTCGGCGGGATACTTCAGGTAGGGACGCTCGGCGGCCACAGCGGCCCAGGTGGAGCCGGAGTCGAACCACACGTCCATGATGTCGGTCTCCTTGGAGAAGTGGGTCTTGCCACACTTGGGGCACACGAAGCCCTCGGGCAGCAGGTCCTTGGCCTCCTTGTCGAACCAGATATTGGAGCCGTGCTCACGGAAGAGCTGGGCCACGTGGGCGATGGTCTCGGGGGTCACGATGTCGGCGCCGCAGTCATCGCAGTAGAAGATGGGGATGGGCACGCCCCACACCCGCTGACGGGAGATGCACCAGTCGTTGCGCTCGGAGATCATGGAGATCATGCGGTCCTTGCCCCAGCCGGGGTGCCACTGGATGCCGTCGCAGGCGGCCACAGCGGTGTCCTTGATGGCCTCCACGGAGCAGAACCACTGCTCGGTGGCCCGGTAGATGATGGGGTGCTTGCAGCGCCAGCAGTGGGGGTAGGAGTGGGTGATCTGCTCCTTGGCGACCAGGAAGCCCTCCTTCTCCAGGTCCTCCACCACCATGTCGTTGCCCTTGGCGTAGAACTGGCCGTTGTAGCGCTCGTCGGTCATGACGCCCTTGGCGTTGACGGGCACGGGCACACCGATGTGGGTGAGGCCGGCCTTGTCGTACTGCTGGCAGATCTGGAAGTCCTCGGCGCCGAAGCCGGGGGCGGTGTGGACGCAGCCGGAGCCGGCGTCCAGGGTGACGTGCTCGCCGTTGAGGATGACGGACTCCCGGTCGAAGAGGGGGTGCTTGGCGGTCATGAGCTCAAACTCGCTGCCCTTCAGCTCGCAGAGCACCTTACAGGCGTCGAAGTCAATGTGGGCGGCCTTGCAGACGGACTCGGCCAGGTCCTTGGCCAGGATATACACGTCGCCGGAGGGCACCTGGAGGAGGACATAGTCGAA
>NZ_CALXEE010000056.1 GCF_944387245.1 uncultured Intestinimonas sp.
GATTTTGAGTCCGTCACGTCTACCAATTCCATCATACCGGCGTGGACGATATAGGTGCAGAGATTATTATACACAAGGTTGGCCGAGACTGCAAGAGTGGATTTTTGACGTGGCGGAGAAAATTAAAAAATCCCATACCAAACTGGCGGGAAATATGGTATGATGATACATACGAGATTGCTGCCCATGAGAGAAGGCGTCCTCACGGGCGGCCGGGCAGTTCCCGGAAAGGAGGCGGCGGAAATGAGAAAGAAATGGATCGGGACAGTCATACTCTCCGTGGTCCTTCTGTGCCTTGGCGGCTGTGCGTTCAGCTCTCCCGAGGAGCTTTACGCCGTCCCCAAGGCAGCGGAGGATTACAGAAATCTTCAGGAGCAGATTGACAAGGTGCGCAGTGCGGGGGCTGAATACGCTGGTCCGCTGTTCGGTACCAATACCCAGCCCGTTCAGCTCATGGATCTGGATGAGGATGGGGTTCAGGAGGCCATTGCCTTCTTCCACGCCACCAGTGCGGACGATCCCGACCCGCTGAAGATCTACATCTACCACCAGACGGCAGATGGGACCTATGAGGTCTGGAACATCATTGAAGGGGATGCTCCCGCCATCAATTCCATCTCCTATGAGGATCTGGACGGTAAGACCGGTCCGAGTGGTCACATGGACAAGGAACTGGTGGTGAGCTGGCGGCTGAGCGACAAGATCTACCGCCTGGAGGCCTTCTCGGTCACCGGGCCGGAGGTGGAGACGCTGCTGCCCGCGGTATCCTATACCGACTATGTGCTGTGGGATATGGATAAGGACAATCAGAAAGAAATTGTCATGATTACCCTCAACACGGTGGACAGCGTCTATCAGGCCGACTATTATGATTACCAGTCCGGTCAGATGATGCTGCGCAGTTCGGCACCTCTGTCGGGCAAGATAACCGGTCTGGCCAGCAATACCAAGCCCATGGCCAGCTACCTGTACAACAACGGTATTGCTGAGCCGGCCATCTTTGTGACCTCCAATCTCATCACCGGCATCATCACCGATATTTTTACCTGGCAGAAGGACAAGCTGGTGAATATCACCTTGAATCCCTCCACCGGTATGAGTGATGATACCTTCCGGCTCAATACCAGCATCTCGATTCAGGACATCAACAACGATGGCTATCCGGAGGTGCCCAGACCTACCGCCCTACCCACGCCGGATGCCGTCAGCAGTCTGGATTTCTGGCAGGTCGAGTGGATGCAGTACGACCTGAAGGGAAATCCCACGGTGGTCTCTACCACCTATTATAACGGCGAGGACGGCTGGTATCTGGTTATGCCGGAGCGCTGGCAGGGACAGGTGGCGCTTTCCCGACTGGACAACACCAGCAGTGGGGAGCGGGGCGTCCTCTTCTACCCCTACTCCGCGGAGCCGAGTGAGGGAAATACCGCGCCCAGGCCATTCCTCTCCATCTACAAGCTCACCGGCCCCAACCGAAAGACACGGGCCAATGCGGAAGGCCGGTTTGTCCTGCTGGAGGAGGACGATGTGATCTATGCCGCAGAATTCCGCACCGACAGCGGGTGGGATTGCGGCGTGGATCAGGAGGGGCTCAAGGCTCTGTTTCATTTGATTTAGGCTCCGGCCGGGCCGGGGAGGTCCGGCGGAGACAGTCCAGATCCACAACGGAAGGGAGTGTTCTGCATTGAAAAAAGTGCTGGTATTAGAAGATGAGGCCAATATCCGCAGCTTCGTGGTCATCAATCTGAAGCGCGCGGGATATGAGACCATCGAGGCGGGCACCGGTGAGGAGGCTCTGGCTCAGCTGCGCCGGAACCCTGATATAAAAGTGGCCCTTTTGGACATTATGCTTCCCGACGATATGGATGGCTTTGAGGTCTGCCGCCGCATCCGGGCCAGTGATTCCAAGATCGGTATCATCATGCTCACCGCCCGGACCCAGGAGATGGACAAGGTGACCGGACTCATGACGGGGGCCGACGACTATGTGACCAAGCCCTTTTCACCGGCGGAGCTCACCGCCCGGGTGGACGCCCTCTACCGCCGCACCGGCGGGGATGTGGAGGTAGACAGCGGTGAGATCAGCCAGCCTCCCTTCCTATTGAACACCCGGAACCGGACGCTGGAGAAAAATGGCCAGCGGGTGAAGCTCACTCAGGTGGAGTATTCCATCATGAAGCTCTTCATGGACAATCCGGGTAAGGCGCTCTCACGGGATGAGATCCTGGATACCGTGTGGGGCCGGGACTCCTTCGGCGAACTGAAGACGGTGGACGTGAACATCCGCCGCCTGCGTATCAAAATCGAGGACGACCCGACAAACCCCACTTATATTACAACAGTATGGGGTTATGGGTACAAGTGGGGATTCTGACCTTAAATTGAGCGTAATAGAGAGGAGGCGGAGTGACTGTGGCAAAGATGAAGGGAATCCGGAAGCGGTGGATGCTCAACAGTATCTCCGCCGTGCTGCTCATCGTGCTCTTCGCTGTGGCAGCCTTTTCCGCCGCTATCGCCAGTTATTTTTACTCCACCATGAGTACGGGACTCAAGTCCCGGGTCACTGCGGCCCTGCCTTTTTTTAGCAGCGCCATGACCCAGAGTGAATATCTCCAGACGGCCAACGATTACGTGAGCACCTTTGCCGATAAGGACCGCCTGGAACTGCAGATCATCAATCCCGCCGGAAGCATCGATCAATCCACCAACGATTTGACCATTCCCGGCTCCTACCCCGGTACGCCAGACGTGACGGGAGCCATCGAACAGCGGGTGCTCACCCCCTGGACCGGCACCGCTCCGGACACAGGGGAGCGGATCATGTCGGTGTCCATGCCGGTGGTCAGCCGGAACGGTACGCTGCTGGGTGTCATCCGTATGGTGACCTCCCTGAACCGCTGTGACCTCCAGGTGGCCAAGATTGTGGCGGTGGCCCTCCTCGTCGGCGCTGCCATCGTGCTGCTGGTCTCTTTCTCCAATCTCTATTTTGTCCGCTCCATCGTGGAGCCGGTCACCGCCGTCACCGAGACCGCCAAGCGCATCGCCGCCGGCTCTTACGGCATCCAGATGGAGAAGAAGTACGATGACGAGGTGGGCGACCTCACCGACGCCATCAACGATATGTCCCTGAAGATCGACCAGTCGGAGAAGATGAAGTCGGAGTTCATCTCCTCCGTGTCCCACGAGCTGCGCACCCCTCTCACCGCCATCAACGGCTGGGCCGAGACCATCATGAACGGCGAGGTCCGGGATGCCGCCGACGTAAAGAAGGGCATGGGGATCATCGTCTCCGAGGCCAGGCGGCTCACCAATATGGTGGAGGAGCTGCTGGAATTCTCTCGTATCGAGGATGGCCGATTTACTTTGTCAGTGGAGCCCATGGATATCAAGGCTGAATTGGAGGATGCTGTTTACACCTACACCGAATTCTTCCGCCGGGAGGGGATCACCCTCACCCATACTGACTGCGAAGAGGAATTTCCGCCCATCCCCGGCGACCCGGAGCGGATGCGCCAGGTTTTCTGCAACCTGCTGGACAATGCTGCCAAGCACGGCGGCTCCGGCAAGCGTATCGATACCGCCATCCGCGGGGAGGAGGATGCGGTGGTCATCACTATCCGGGACTACGGTCCCGGTATCCCGGAGGATGAGCTCCCCCACGTCAAATATAAGTTCTACAAGGGCAGCTCCAAGGCCAGAGGCTCCGGCATCGGCCTGGCGGTCTGTGAAGAGATCATCACCCGCCACAATGGCCGCCTGGACATCGGCAACGCCGAGGGCGGCGGCTGCATCGTCACCATCCGGCTGCCAATGAGCGGCTGAACTGGAGAAATGGAACATTAGTTCGATTTCCTCTTGCTTTTCCCAACCTCCTTTGTTATGATGGAAGTTGGGCCGATTGGCCCCCACTTTCTGTATCGGGGCTGAAGATCTTTATCAATCAGAGGAGAACCTGAATCCATGGCAGAAAAACAGAGCCAGGCCTGCGCCACGCCCTTCCGTACCATGATCGGCGGGCAGGCACTCATCGAAGGGATCATGATGATGGGTCCCGACAAGAAATCCATCGTGGTCCGCCGCCCCGACGGGGGGCTGGAGGTCAAGACCGAGGAGCGCAAGCTCATCAAGGACCGCCATCCTGTCCTGGGCTGGCCTTTCATCCGGGGTGTGGTCAACTTCTGTGTGTCCATGTATACCGGCGTCACCGCTCTGATGTATTCGGCGGAATTTTACCCCGAGGACGACGAGCCGGAGGAGCCCTCCCGCTTCGAGAAGTGGCTGGACGAGAAGCTGGGCAGCGAGAAGGCCATGGCCTTCTTCACCACCCTGGCGGTCATCATCGGCATGGCCTTCTCCGTGGGCCTTTTCTTCGTGCTCCCCACGCTCCTGTCCGGCGGCGTCATGTGGTTTTTCCCCAATATCCCGCTGTGGGTCCGTAACCTGGTGGAGGGGGCCACGCGGGTGGTCATCTTTCTGGGCTACCTGATTTTGTGCTCCAAAACCACGAGCATCCGAAGGGTGTTCTCCTACCACGGCGCCGAGCACAAGACCATCTTCTGCTACGAGAAGGGCCTGGAGCTCACCGTGGAGAACGTCCGCATCCAGCCCAAGCACCATCCCCGCTGCGGCACCAGCTTCCTCTTCGTGGTCATCGTGGTGTCCATCCTGCTCTCCAGCATCGTTTTCTCCTTCTGGCACTTCACCAACCCCTGGCTGCGGACCCTGGTCCACCTGGCCCTGCTGCCGGTGGTGGTGGGCCTCACCTGGGAGATCAACCGCTATGTGGGCGGACACGACAACCTGCTGTGCCGGGCCGTCCGTCGGCCGGGCATGGCCATCCAGCGCTGGACCACCTTTGAGCCCGACGACTCCATGATCGAGGTGGGCATCGAGGCCCTTAAGCAGGTCCTGCCGAAGGAAAAGGGAAAGGATCAGTGGTAAGACCTGGGAAAACGCTGATATCATCACAGACAGAGGGTGATTCTATGGCGACCACCTACAACAATCTATACCTGGATACCCGAAAACGCCTGCGGGCCCATGGGGTGGAAATGGCCCAGCTGGAGGCCCGGGAACTGGTGTGTTTTGCCGCCGATAAGACCCGGGAGCAGTTTTTCCGGGATCTGTCTCTTTACGCCTCCAAAGAGGTGGAGGAGAAGGTGGAAGAGCTGACCCAACGGCGTCTGGCCGGGGAGCCGGTGGCTTACATCATCGGGGAGTGGGAGTTTTACGGTCTGCCCCTGGACATCTCCAGGGACGTGCTCATTCCCCGGTCCGATACCGAGGTGCTGGCCGAGCGGGCCATCCTGCTGGCCAAGGCGGCGGGAGAGGGCGCCCGGGTGCTGGACCTGTGCGCCGGAAGCGGCTGTGTGGGCCTGGCGGTGGCCGCTCACGCACCCAACTGCCGGGTGGTGCTGGCCGACCTCTCCGAGGCGGCCCTGCGCATCTGCAAGCAGAACGTCCGCCGCAACAACCTCAACGCCCGGGTGACCTGCGTCCAGGCCGACGCCACCCAGGCACCGGCGGCCAGCCTGTGGGATTTTGACGTCATTGCCTGCAATCCACCCTACATCCCCCACAAGGATCTGCCCGATCTGGATATGTCGGTGCGGGACTATGAGCCCTGGGCCGCCCTGGATGGCGGCCTGGACGGGCTGGACTTTTACCGGGCCATCGCCCAGCGTTGGGGCACCGCCCTGCGGCTGGGCGGCAGTCTCATCTTCGAGGTGGGCATCGGACAGGCAGCCGATGTGGAGAAGATCATGGCCCAGAACGGATTTGAAAATATTGTCACCCACCAGGACACCCAGGGCATCTGGCGTGTAGTGGAGGGGACCGCCAACCATTGACGCCGGCGCTGCCGGCACAGAGAACGGAGTGAAGTAGTTTGGCAGATAAAAAGAAATCCATAGTTGAGGCGGCCGCCCCCGCCAGCGATAAGAAAAAGGCCCTTGAGACCTGTATGGCCCAGATTGAGCGGACCTACGGCAAGGGCTCCATCATGCGCCTGGGAGAGAACGCCAGCGTAGTGGTGGAGGCCATTCCTACCGGTTCCCTGTCCCTGGACCTGGCCCTGGGCATCGGCGGCGTGCCCCGGGGGAGGATCATCGAGATCTACGGCCCCGAGTCCTCCGGTAAGACCACCCTGGCCCTCCACATCGTGGCCGAGGCCCAGAAGAGGGGGGGCGAGGTGGCCTTCATTGACGCCGAGCACGCCCTGGACCCCTCCTACGCCCGGGCCCTGGGGGTGGACATCGACTCCATGCTCATCTCCCAGCCCGACACCGGTGAGCAGGGCCTGGAGATCTGTGAGGCACTGGTCCGCTCTGGCGCCATCGACGTGGTGGTGGTGGACTCTGTGGCCGCCCTCACCCCCAAGGCGGAGATCGAGGGCGACATGGGCGACTCCCATGTGGGCCTTCTGGCCCGGCTCATGAGCCAGGCTCTGCGGAAACTGGCCGGCTCCATCGCCAAGACCAACTGCATCGTCATCTTCATCAACCAGCTGCGGGAAAAGGTGGGCGTCATGTACGGCAATCCGGAGGTCACCACCGGCGGCCGGGCCCTGAAGTTCTACGCCTCCGTTCGTATGGACGTGCGGAAGGTGGAGACGCTGAAGAACGGCTCCGAGATGATCGGCAACCACGTCCGGGTGAAGGTGGTCAAGAACAAGGTGGCGCCCCCCTTCCGGCAGGCGGAGTTCGACATCATGTTCGGCCAGGGCATTGCCAAGACCGGTGAACTCATCGACCTGGGCGTCCAGCTGGACCTGGTGCAGAAGTCGGGCTCCTGGTTTGCCATGGGGGAGACCCGCATGGGCCAGGGCAAGGAGGCTGCCAAGCAATACCTGCTGGACAACCCCGAGGTGGCCGAGCAGCTGGAGGCCGACATCCGGGCCAATTCCTACAAGCTACTGCCCACCCAGGCCAAGGCGGCCGCTAAAGCCGCCGGACGGGCGGTAGACGTGACCGCCGAGGATTTCGAGGATGCGGATCAGTAAGCTCTCCGCATCCAAGCATAAAAAAGGCCGCATCCTGGTCCAACTGGACAGCGGAGAGCTCCTCCGCATCGGCGAGCGGGAGGTGGTGACCTTCTCCCTGTATGTGGGCAAGGAGCTCACGGCGGAGGAGAAGAACGCCCTGGAAAATGCTGCCCGGGAGAGCGGCCTAAAGGACCGGGCGCTGAGCCTGCTCACCACCCGTCCCATGTCCCGTAAGGAGCTTACCGACCGGCTGGTGGAGCGGGCCGACGCCACGGAGGAAGAGGCCGGGGCGGTGGCCGACGAGCTGGAGCGGCTGGGGCTTCTCAACGACCGTACCTATGCCGAGACCCTGGTGCGGCACTATTCCACCAAGGGCTACGGTCCCTACCGGCTCCGGGAGGAGCTGCGCCGACGGGGGGTGCCCCGGGAATATTGGGACGAAGTCCTGGCGGACCTGGACGACCCGTCGGAGGCCATTGACGCCTTTCTGCGCCAGAGGCTCCGCGGACGGATCACCGACCGCCGGGAGCTCAAGCGGGTCTCCGACGCCCTGGCCCGCAGGGGCTATCACTGGACCGACATCAGCGCGGCATTGCGCCGCTATGACGCATCACTGGAGGAGGATGAAACATGAATGCTATGGAATGTCTGCTGACCCGACGCAGTATCCGCAAGTACAAGAGCGATCCCATCCCCCGCGAGACCCTAGAGGAGATCCTGGCGGCGGCCTGCTGTGCCCCGTCGGCCATCAACATGCAGCACTGGTATTTTGTCGTCATCCAGAGCCCGGAAAAGATGGCGGAGTTCCGGGAGGTGATGCGCCGGGTCATGGTGGCATTCCACCCGGTGCTGGAGGACCGGTTCAAGAAAAATCCGGAGACCATCCAGGAGACCGAGAGCTTCCTGGTGAGTCTGGGCGGGGCCCCGGCTGTAGTGCTGGCCTTCTTCCTCAAGGACAACTTCCCCGACCGGGACGGCGCCATGCAGAGCGTCTCTGCCGCCATTGAAAACCTGATGCTGGCCGCCTGGGAGAAAGGCGTCGGCTCCTGCTGGATGTCGGCGGCCCAGCGCATGGGCTTCGGCCCCGAGCTCCAGGCCAAATATGCCCCCGGGAAGGGCGAGTTTGTCTCCGCCATTGCCCTGGGCTATCCCGACCAGTCCCCCAAGATGCCGCCCCGCCGGGAAGGGCGCTGCGTCTTCCTCTGATCTGAATAAAGAAGGAGAGCATCCACTTGAAAGTTGCATTCGTATCCCTGGGCTGTGCCAAGAATCTGGTGAACACGGAGCAGATGATGGCTCTGTGCCGGGAGGCGGGCTACACCGTCACCGGGGAGCCCGAGGGGGCCGACGTGGCGGTGGTCAACACCTGCGGTTTTATTGACTCCGCCAAAAGTGAGGCCATCGACACCATTTTGTCCATCGCCCCGCTGAAAAGTGCCGGAAAGCTAAAGAAGCTGCTGGTGGCCGGCTGCCTCACCCAGCGCTACCAGGATGAGATCATGGAGGAGCTGCCCGAGGTGGACGGCATCCTGGGCACCGGCAGCTACACCGACATCGTCCCTGCTATCCAGTCTGTGATGGAGGGGGACACCCCCACTTACTTTGGTGACATCGACCACACCATCGAGGACGGCAAGCGTATGGTGTCCACGCCCCCCTATACCGCCTATCTGAAGATCGCCGAGGGCTGCGACAACCGCTGCGCCTACTGCATCATTCCCTATCTCCGGGGCCGCTACCGCAGCCGGGACTTCGGGTCCCTGCTGGAGGAGGCAAAAGGCCTGGCGGACAGTGGGGTAAAGGAACTGCTGGTCATCGCCCAGGACATCACCCGGTACGGCACCGACCTCTACGGCCGCCGCCGTTTGGCCGAGCTCCTCACCGAGCTTTGCAAAATGCCCTTCCACTGGGTGCGGCTCCACTACCTCTACCCCGACGAGATCGACGACGAGCTCATCGATGTCATCGCTCGAGAGCCCAAGATCGTCAAATACCTGGACATCCCCATCCAGCACATGAGCGACAAGATCCTCAAGTCCATGAACCGCCGGGGGGACAGCGCCCTCATCACTGAGGCGGTGTCCAAGCTGCGGGCCAAGATGCCCGATCTGGTACTGCGCACCTCCATTATTGTGGGCTTCCCCGGCGAGGGGGAGGCCGAGTTCGAAGAGCTCTGCCAGCGTCTCCCCGCGCTGGATTTCCAGCGGGCGGGGGTTTTCCCTTTCTCCTGCGAGGAGGGCACCCCTGCTGCCAAAATGGCCGACCAGGTCCCCGCCGACGTGGCGCAGCACCGGGCCGAGCTGCTGGTGGACCTCCAGTCCCGGGTCATGGACCGCTGGAACGAGGACCGGTTGGGCACCGTCATGGAGGTCCTTTGCGAGGGCTTTGACGCCGACATGGGCTGCTGGTCGGGTCGGACCTATGCCGACTCCCCCGACATCGACGGCCACGTGTACTTCACCGCCGCCGGTACCGTGCCCGCCGGGACCTTTGTCAATGTGCGTATCACCGGTGTGTCCGACGGGGACCTGACCGGCGAGATCGAGGAGTGATACCATGAATACAGCCAACAAACTCACCATGACCCGAGTGGTCATGATCCCCATCTTCCTGGCGGTTTTGTACCTGGTCATCCCGCCCTATAACCATTACATTGCCTTGGCCATCTTTATCCTGGCCAGTATCACAGACTTCATCGACGGCTATGTGGCCCGGCACTACAACCAGATCACCGACTTCGGCAAGTTTATGGACCCCCTGGCAGACAAGCTGCTGGTGGTCTCCGCCATGCTGTGGTTCATTGAGAGTGGGCAGATGCCCGCTTGGGCTGTCCTCATTGTGGTGGCCCGGGAGTTTGCTGTCACCGGCCTCCGGCTGGTGGCCGTGGACAACGGCCGTGTCATCGCCGCCGGCTGGTCCGGCAAGGTAAAGACCGCCTCCACCATGGTGTGTATCTGCATCATGCTGCTGAGCATCCCGGCCTGGCTCAACACGGTGTGTGTGGCCGTCATTGTGGTCACCACCCTCTACTCCGGCGTGGAGTACTTTGTCAAGAACCGGGACGTCCTCAACTGGAACAAGTGAGAAAAAGGTCCCCGGCAGTTCGTGTGAACTGCCGGGGACCTTTTGCGTATTTCGCCTGTCAGAAGGAGTGGAAGAGGGAAAACAGCAGCCAGGTGACCACAGTCCAGATCAGCAGTGCGGTCAGGATAGTCCCTACCGTTTTCCAGAAGGTCATGGGGCTGGCGGCCTGTTCCGCCCAGGCCCGGGACCGCTCTTGGGTGAGGTCTACGGCGGCGGTATCCCGAACGGCCTCCGGGGTCCACACCGACTTGTCCCGGACCACCTTGCAGGTGCAGGTGTGGCGGAGGACATCGTTCAGGGCCCAGGCCTCCTTCCAGGTGAGTCCCTGGACCGCCACGGCTGGGCTCTCCTCGGTAAGGGCCTGGGCCTCCGCCTGGGTCAGAGTCAGCCGGTCGTGGAGAATGGCGGCGGTCTTGCCGGGGTTGGGACCGGGATCGACCAGGATCAGGGCATACCGGGCGGGGAGGTCGGCGGCGCGGAGGGGGGTAGCCGCAATGGATGCAGGCGACAGCCAGGTCGGAGACTTCCTTGCCGCACTCAGGGCAGTTGGTGAGGGCCATGGGATCACGTCCTTTCGTTGTTTCCCGGGAAATGGCGCCCGATTAGCAGATAATATAGGGCGCCGCCGGCCAGATAGGCGGCAAAGTCGTACCAGTCAAAGACGGCGGAGGGCTTGAGCACAGGGGCGAAGCCCTCCCACACCCCGCCGCACAGGAGGAGGAAGGGAAAGAGGTGGGCGGGACGGTGGAGGTGGAAGGACAGACCGGAGCAGGCCAGCAGCAGATTGGAAAAGCCCAGGATGAAGACACCGGCCAGGATGTCGTAGCCGTACCAAACCAAAAAGCGGCCGATGGGGCCGGTGGGAGCGGGCAGAAGGGCTTTGCCCAGCAGGTAGAGGAGGGCGGGGAGGATCGCCGCCAGGGCATAGGCAGCGACCTCCCGGGGGTTTACAGGATGGAGAGCAGGAGGACGGCGGCAAAAATGCCCACGATAACCGCCGCCACTGTTCCCCCAAAACCCAGGCCGGCCTGCGCTTTCTTCTCCTGGCTGTCGGGCAGCGGGATGTCCGGAGCGGTGAGAAGGGCCTCGTCGGTCTCCCCCCGGTCCCGGACCAGCTTGACATTGGGACGGAAGGAACTGGCCAGCTCCACGGCGGCGTCATAGCTCAGATCCCGGCGGAGGAGGGCGGGGAGGTGGTCCACCAGATTCTTGGCCTGGGTGTAGTCGTCGATCTGGAGCCGCTCCTGGACGGTAAGGATGGTGCTGACGTAGTCGGAGTCGCGGCTGAGCAGCACCAGGGCAAAGCGCTCCTCCTGGGCCTTGGACAGGGGATAGCCGCAGTGGATGCAGGCGGCGGCCTGGTTGGAGACCTCCTTGCCGCACTCAGGGCAGTGGATGAGGGCCATAGATATTCCTCCTTTGCTGTCTCTTTGTGGTTTCATCATATCATACATCGCCTGAGCCGGGCAAGATGTGACAGAATAATGGAAAAAATCTGAGTAGGCTTGTCACATTCCAAACGGCTCAAACGATATAGAATGGTGAAAGGAGGCATGGAAATGGCATTGATCTATTGTCCGGAGTGCGGCAGGGAGGTATCAGAGCATGTCGCCGTCTGTATCCACTGTGGCGCATCCCTGAAACGAGCCCAAGAGGAACGGTTTGCCCTGGTACTTCTCTCCGCAAATACGGACTACGAGGGCCTGGTTCAGCTGATACAGGAGACAAGCAAGCTGGAGGACCGGGAACAGGCCGAGACGCTGCTCAGTGCGCCGCCGGTCCTCCTCGGGCGGGGATTGACACGAAGCGAGGTTTTAGTCTTTCTGAAACGGCTGGGCTCTCGGGCCACCGTAAAGCTGGTCCGGGACGGCGGTGAGGCGGAGGCCGAGCTGCTCTCCGCTCCGGAAGTTTCCCAGACCTCTCTGGAGGGACAGGGCCGGGAGAGAACTCTCTGGAAGTGGTGGTCCGGATTGAGTGTTTTCGGTGGGCTTCTGCTGATGTGGTGTGCACCTGTTTTCGGAATGTGGTTCAGATCTGCATACAATTTGCGCACAGGTGGTATGTGGGTGGACGATGCCATTGTCTTCTATGCATTTATGACGGTGGCCATCCTGCTCACCGGTCTTCTGTTCGCTGTGGTCGGGGTGGTCCTCTTCTTCCGCAAGGTGCTCCGAGATATGTAAAACTCATCAAGGCGTCCCCATCGGGGATGCCTTGACACGTTTTCCGGAACATGATAATATACTAGAGACATAGGAGAAACCGGCGCGAGGAACGGAAAGAGTAGCGCGGGGGAGCGTACCGGAAAGAGAGAGACCGTCACCGGCTGAAAGCGGTCTTACGGCAGTCCCGCGTGAAGTGCATCCGGGAGCGCGGGGGCGTAATGCCCCACGGCCAGGCCCCGTTAACGGCCCGCGAGCGAGAAACGAGAGTGGAACCGCGTACGTGGATCAACGGCGCCTCTCATGCCTTCGGGCATGAGAGGCGTTTTTGCGTCTGGCCCAAACCCACATAGAACGGGAGGTACCCCATGTTCAAACGACTTTCAGAGACCCTGGGCGCCTATCAGGCCCGCGACCCGGCGGCCAGGAGCAAGCTGGAGATCTTTCTCCTCTACCCCGGCGTCCACGCCATCATCTTTCATCGGGTGTCCCACTGGCTCTACCGCCATAAGCTCTTCTTCCTGGCCCGGCTCAATTCCCAGATCGCCCGGCACCTCACCGGCATCGAGATCCACCCCGGCGCCCAGATCGGACGCCGCTTCGTCATCGACCACGGCATGGGCATCGTCATCGGCGAGACCACCGAGATCGGGGACGACTGCCTCATCTACCACGGGGTCACCCTGGGCGGCACCGGCAAGGACCACGGCAAGCGCCATCCCACCCTGGGCAACAATGTGATGGTGTCCGCCGGGGCCAAGGTGCTGGGCCCCTTCAAGGTGGGGGACGGCGCCCGCATCGCCGCCAACGCCGTGGTTTTAAGCGAGATCCCGCCCCAGGCCACCGCTGTGGGCGTCCCCGCACGGGTGGTGCGTATCGCCGGTGAGAAGGTGGACTTCGCCTCCTCCGTGGATCAGATCCACGTTACCGACCCAGTGCAGAAGGAGCTCCAGGCCCTCTCCTCCCGGCTGGAGTGGCTGGAAAATTATATTGATGAACAACATAGAATGGAGAACAGATAAGGAGTCAGACCGCTATGAAACTGTATAATTCCGCGTCCCATACCCGGGAGGACTTTGTCCCCCACACCCCCGGCAAGGTGAGCATGTACACCTGCGGCCCCACCGTCTACCACTTTGCCCACATCGGCAACCTGCGCAGCTACCTCATGGAGGACGTGCTGGAGAAGTTCCTCCGGTACGACGGCTATGACGTGACCCGGGTCATGAATATCACGGACGTGGGCCACTTGTCCTCCGACGCCGACACCGGCGAGGACAAGATGCTCAAGGGTGCCCAGCGGGAGCACAAGACCGTCATGGAGATCGCCCAGTTCTACACCGACGCCTTCTTTGCCGACTGCAAGAAGCTCAACATCAAGTATCCCGACGTGGTCCAGCCCGCCACCGGCATGATCGACAGCTATATCAAGGTCATCACCAAGCTGATGGACACCGGCTACGCCTACTTTGCCGGCGGCAACGTCTACTTCGACACCTCCAAGCTGGACCACTACTACGTCTTCAACGACCACGACGAGGAGGACCTGGCGGTGGGTGTCCGGGAGGGCGTGGAGGCCGATGAGAACAAGCGGAACAAGACCGACTTTGTCCTGTGGTTCACCAAGAGCAAGTTTGAGGACCAGGCCCTGAAGTGGGACTCCCCCTGGGGCGTGGGCTATCCCGGCTGGCACATCGAGTGCTCCTGCATCTCCATGAAGTACCTGGGGGAGTACCTGGACATCCACTGCGGCGGCGTGGACAATGCCTTCCCCCACCACACCAATGAGATCGCCCAGTCCGAGGCCTATCTTGGCCACCCCTGGTGCAAGTACTGGGTCCACATCGCCCACCTGGACACTGTCGGCGGCAAGATGAGCAAGTCCAAGGGTGAGTTTACCACCGTCTCCACCCTGGAGGAGAAGGGCTACGACCCCCTGGTCTACCGCCTCTTCTGCCTCCAGTCCCACTACCGGAAGGCCCTGGTCTTCTCCTACGAGAATCTGGACAACGCCAAGGCCGCCTATGAGAAGCTGGTGGGCCGGGTGGCCGCCCTCAAGCCGGAGGGGGCCGCCGACGAGGCCGCCATGGCCAAGTACGACACCGCCTTCCGGGAGGCCCTGGGCAACGACCTCAACACCTCCCTGGCTGTCACCCGCCTCTACGACGTCCTCAAGGCCAAGGACCTGAGCGACGCCGACAAGGCCGCCCTGGTGGGGCGGTTCGACCAGGTGCTGGGCCTGGACCTCCTGGAGAAGGCGGAGGCCAAGCGGGCCGAGCAGGCCAAGACCACCACCACCGCCTCCGCCGGTGGCTACACCGTCACCGGTGGGGGGGATGCCGAGATCGACGCCCTGGTCCTCCGCCGGGGGGAGGCCAAGAAGGCCAAGAACTTTGCCGAGGCCGACGCCATCCGCGATGAGCTGAAGGTAAAGGGAATCGAAGTCACCGACGTGCCCGGCGGCGCCGTGTGGAAGCGGGTCTGAGCCGTCCGCCGGAACAGAACAGAAAAAGG
>NZ_CALXEE010000057.1 GCF_944387245.1 uncultured Intestinimonas sp.
TGTTTTTTCCGGGGACTCGGGCCGCCTCCGGGCAGCATAGCTGCCCGGCCTACGCTAAAAATGTGCCACCGGCACATTTTCTTTACGCTGCGGCCTCGGAAAAAACACTGCTCAGGCCGCAAGTGTGGCCTTTGGCCGTTCCGGCCAAAGGATGCGCGCGGCGGCCTGTACTCCCTTCGAGCACGTGCAGGCACGTGCGAGAGAGCCTGCCGGCGCCATCGGCAGGCTCAGAGCGCCCCGGCCAACGGCCGGGGCGCTTGTTTTTCAGGAGTGGTTATGGTATACTGTGAGCCAACCAAGGCCGCTCCGGCGGCCAACATTGAGGAGGAACTGCAATTTATGGAGCCCATACCCTTGTCCCTGCCCTTCCTGATGGACGGCGCCACCGGCACCGAGCTGCAAAAGCGGGGCATGCCCGTGGGGGCCTGCACCGAGCAGTGGGCCCTGGAGCACCCGGAGGCTCTGCTGGAGCTCCAGCGGGCCTATGTACACGCCGGCGCCACGGTGCTGGTCACCCCCACCCTGGGCTGCAATGAGGGCACCCTGGAGGCCTTCGGGCTGGCCGGGCAGATGGAGGACTACAACCGCCGTCTGGTGGCCCTCACCCGCCAGGCGGCGGAGGGGAAGGCCCTGGTGGCCGGCGATCTGGGTCCCACGGGCAAGGCCATCCCGCCCTACGGCGAGACCCCCTTTGAGGAGCTGGTGGACCTGTACGCCCGGCAGGCGGCGGTGCTGCTGTCGGCGGGGGTGGACCTCTTCCTGGTGGAGAGCGTCACGGCCATGGCGGAGGCACGGGCGGCGGTGCTGGGCATCCGGAAGGTCGGCGGCGGGGAGAAGCCCATCCTGGTGACCTGCTACTGCGACGATGAGGGGCGGACCCCCACCGGCACCGACGTGCTGGCCTGCGCCATCGTCATGCAGGGCATGGGGGTGACCGCCTTCGGCCTCAACTGCGTGGACCCGGCGGTGGCCGAGGAGCAGCTCACCCGGCTCCACCTCTATACAGATATACCCCTCATCGCTGAGCCCTGTGCTGGGGAGCCGACGGAAGGACCGGATGGGCAGTTCACCTACCCCGACAACGCAGAGGACTTTGCCAAGCGCGTGCCCAGCTGGGCGGCGGCGGGGGTGCGGATCTTCGGCGGCTGCTGCGGCACTCACCCCGGACACATCGCGGCCATCCACAGGGCCATGGACGGCATCGATTTCTCCGCCTTCGCCCCGGTGGTGAAGGACCCCGACGTCATCCCCTGCGCCAGCGAGAAGGAGGCCCGCTTCATTACCCCCGATGTGGACGTGGGGGAGACCATCGAGTGTGGGCCAGACCTGATGGAGGACATCCTGGAGGCGGAGGAGGTGCGTCCGGTGGGCGCCCTGCGCATCGCCATTCTGGAGGAGGATGACGTGGCCATCTTTGCCGAGGAGCAGTACGCCATCAAGGACGCCCTGTGCCTTTGGTCCGACGTGCCGGATCTGATGGAGGCGGCCCTTCGGGTCTACCAGGGCCGGGCCTTCTACGACGGCACCGCCGAACTGGAGCCCGAAGTGCTGGAGCGGCTGAGCCGGGAGTACGGCCTTATCTTGCTGTGACAGACTCAGGCGCTGGAGCGCTACGAGCGGGGGCTGCTCCGACAGGCCATGAGCCAGATGGGTTCCATCTCGGGGAAGGCCCGTCTGCTGGGGATCTCCCGCCGGAACCTGAAGGACAAGCTGCAAAATTTTTTGCGGGGTTTATCGCATAAAACGGGCCGTCAAGGTTCCACTCGTCGGGGGTGTCAAACAGGCAAAACCGGTGATGAGAGGGCCTTGACGGTCTTTTGCTGTCAAGATACACGATTAGGCACCGGACTTGCTTCCATATAAACTGTAAAACTTGCGAAGGGCGGAAAGGTCGAGGTTTTTGAAACGACTTTGGTACAACGGACAGGTTGTCTCCATGGACAGCCGGATGAGCCGCTGGGAGGCGGTGGGGACCGAAACATCGGATGGCTGAAAGGCCCTGATGTCCTGTTTTCCCTTCTCCCGTCTGGGCTTTACCTGGGTGGTCCCCACGCTGATCGGTATGATCGTGAGCGCGGTGATCTACCGGGGCTGTCCCAAGTTTCAGCCCGCCGAGGCTGGGGAGGAGGCCGCACAGTCCTGAGCATTACCCTGTGGTAGTGCGACGAAAAAAGAACGCCGCCGGCAGTGCCGGCGGCGTTCTCGTGTTTGAAATAAAAAACATGACCGCAAAGCAAAGCTTTACGGTCATGTGGTGCGCGAGGCGGGAGTCGAACCCGCACGCCCTTGCGAGCACTGGCACCTGAAGCCAGCGAGTCTACCAATTCCACCACTCGCGCAAGTGGCTCGGCGTTTCGCATTCGGTGTTGCTCAACGCAAGAAGTATATTACCATAGCCACCGAGAGATGTCAACAGTTTTTTTCAGATTTTTTCGACAAAGTGGGAGACAGCGCTCCCGAGGCCCGGAGCTGCACCAGCTGGGCGGCCACACTCAGGGCGATCTCCGCCGGGGTCTCGCCCCCCAGGGGGAGTCCCACCGGCAGGACGATGCGGTCCAGGTCGGCCTGGGAGAACCCCTCGGCGGCCAGGGCAGAGCGGAGGAAGGCCCCCTTCTTCCGGCTGCCCAGCACTCCAAGGAAGGCGGGCTCCGCCGGTAGAATGGCCCGAAGGAGGATGAGGTCCAGGCTGTGGCTCCGGCTCATGAGGAGGGCGCAGTCCTCCGGGCCGGGCAGGTCGTCGGGGGAGAGGTACTCCAGATCCCGGCAGCGGACCTCCTCCGCGCCGGGAAAGCGCTCTGCCCGTGCGAAGTCCGGCCGGTCGTCCAGCACGGTACAGGCAAAGCCCATCCGGGCCAGCAGGGAGGCGGTCTCCACCGCCACGTGGCCGGCGCCGTAGAGAAAGACATGGCAGGGCCGGCGCAGCTCCAGCCAGAAGGCGGGCTCGCCGTGGGGGCCAGGGAACAGCCCCGCCGCGCCGCTCGCTCCCTCCGGCCGACGAGCCAGGAGCCGGGGAGGACCGGAGGACTCCCACAGCAGACAGCCCAGCGCCCTGGTGGCCAGGCGGTCTGCCGCCTCTTCCAGGGCGGTCAGCAGAACGTCGTCCCCGGCGCGGAGGGCCTGGAGCCACAGGGTCACGTCGGCGCTTTGGCGGTCCCGGGGGATGAGGCCGTCGTGCTCCATGGAGAAGGAGACCGGACCGCCGCCGCCCCGGGACAACTGCTCCAGGGCCAGTTCCCGGACCCGGGCCTCCAGCAGGCCGCCGCCCACGGTGCCCAGGGTGGGGCCGCCCGGCTCCGCCAGCAGCAGGGCCCCCGGCCCGCGGGGGGCCGAGCCCGTCCGCTCCGCCACTCCGGCCAGAGCTAGGCTCCGCCCCTGGGCCAGCCGATGGACAGCCTCCCGCAGCAGCTCTTCCATGCTCACTCCACCATAGCCAGCTGGGGCAGCAGCTCCAAGAGGAGGCGGGCCCCCTCCTCGTTCATCCGCTGCTCCAGTTCCCGGTAGCCCGCCAGAAGGTCCCGTCCCAGCGGCGTAAGCCGGGAGCCGCCCCCCCGCCGTCCGCCGGCCTCCCGCTCCAACAGGGGAAAACCCAGGGCCTGCTCACAGGCGCGCAGACTGGTCCACGCCTTGGAATAGGCCATGTCGGCCTCCGCAGCTGCGGCCCGGAGGGAGCCCAATCGGTCGGTGGCCTCCAGAAGGGCGGCGGGGCCAGGTCCGAAGCATTTCTCACCGCCGAAAAAGAGCCTGATGGACATTCGGACCTCCAGTGCCAGTTCTTCCATGGAATCGCCGCCTTTCGTGTTTTGTTATCTGCATTATAGCGGTTTGACTTACAGGATGCAATATGCTATTCTAAGGATAACGGTGCAAGATTTATGGGAATGTATTGTATAAACTAAAAATAGAACCGGTGATTTTTGAAAAAAGATGCGTTGCGCATCTGGGAACCAAAGGCCGGAAGGCGCCGCTGCCCGGCCTTTGGTTTTGTTCCCTTTGCATTATTCTGAAAAAAATATAACGGAGGGATGGCTATGGAGCTCCTGGAGGCCCTGGCGCTGCCGGCGGAGGGCTGGACCTGCCTGGTGGGGGGCGGGGGCAAGAGCAGCCTCATGCTGCGGCTGATGGGGGAGCGGGCTGGACGGGGCCTACCCGCCCTGGCCGCCACCACCACCCACATCGGCGTGGAGCAGGGCCGGGCTGCCGGACCCCTGGTGGGGACCCTGGAGAAGCTGGAGGCGGCCCGGAGGGCCGGACTCACTGCCTGCGCCGCCGGAACCGAGCCGGAGACGGGCAAGCTGACCGCCCCGCCTCCGGAGGTGCTGGACCGGGGATTGTCCCTTTTTGGCTTCGGGGTGGTCGAGGCCGACGGGTCCAAACGCCTGCCCATGAAGGCTCCGGCGGACCACGAGCCCTGTCTCATCCCTGGCTGTGCCGCCGTGGTGGCGGTGGCGGGGCTGTCCGCCCTGGGACGGCCCCTGGGGGAGACCTGCCACCGGTCCCATCTGGCCTGCGCCCTGCTGGGGGTGGGCCCGGAGACCGCTGTCACCCCTGCCCTGCTGGCCCGGCTCCTCACCCACGAGGCGGGGCAGTTCAAGGGGGTGGGGGACCCGAAGAAGTTCCGGGTCCTCCTCAACCAGGCCGACGGGCCGGAAGAGCTGGCCCTGGCCCGGGAGACCGCCCGGGATATTCAGATCTGGCTGCCGGGCACCCGGGTGGTGGCCGCCGCCCTCCGGGAGAAGGAATGTGTCAAAGAGGTGTTTGTATGCTGATTGTCGTAAAGGGAGCGGGGGACCTGGCCACGGGGGTTGCCTGCCGGCTGTTCCGGGCGGGGTGTTCCGTGGTGATGACCGAGACCGTGCAGCCCACCACCGTGCGCTGCACCGTGGCCTTCTCCCAGGCGGTGTACCGGGGGTCGGCGGAGGTGGAGGGCATCACCGCCGTGCTGGTCGGTTCTGCCGATGAGGCCCTGGACTGTGTCCGGTCAGGTAAGGTGGCGGTGCTGGTGGACCCGGAGGGGGCCTGTGTCCCCGTCCTGAAGCCCGACGGGGTGGTGGACGCCATCCTGGCCAAGAAGAACCTGGGCACCGCCCTCACAGACGCCCCCTCCGTGGTGGGGGTGGGCCCCGGTTTCACCCCCGGGGTGGACTGCCATGCCGCCGTGGAGACCCAGCGGGGCCACGATCTGGGCCGGGTGCTGTGGGACCGCTCCCCGGCGCCCAACACCGGCGTCCCCGGCGACATCGACGGCTATACCATCGAGCGGCTCCTCCGTGCCCCGGCGGAGGGGAGCTTCGTCCCCCTGGCCGCCATCGGCGACAGGGTGCAGGCGGGTCAGACCGTGGGCCGGGTGGGGGACGCCCCCGTGAAGGCCCAGATCACCGGCGTGGTCCGGGGGCTGCTGCCGGAGGGCACGCCGGTCTTTGCCGGCATGAAGGCGGGGGACGTGGACCCCAGATGCCGCCGGGAGCACTGCTTCTCCGTCTCGGACAAGGCCCGGGCGGTGGGCGGCGGGGTGCTGGAGGCCCTCATGTGTCAATGGAGCAAGGGAGGAGAGATACAATGGCATCGGACATCCAACTGACCAAGCTGGCCGAGTGCGCCGGCTGCGGCGCCAAGGTGGGGGCGGGGGTCCTGGCCCAGCTGCTGGAGGGCCTGCCCACCCGCACCGACCCCAAGCTGCTGGTGGGCTACGACACCAGCGATGACGCCTCGGTGTACCAGCTCTCCGACGACCTGGCCCTGGTCCAGACGGTGGACTTCTTCCCACCCATCGTGGACGACCCCTACCTCTTTGGCCAGATCGCCGCGGCCAACGCCATCAGCGACGTGTACGCCATGGGGGGCGAGCCCAAGCTGGCCCTCAACGTCATGTGCGTCTCCCCCCAGATGGACCGGGAGGCCGTCCACGGCGTCCTCCGGGGGGGCTATGAGAAGGCCTACGAGGCGGGGACCATTATCACCGGTGGCCACACCATCCAGGACAAGGAGCCCAAGTACGGCCTGGCGGTGTCCGGCTTCGTGCACCCCGGGCGCATCCTCCGCAACGACCGGGCCCGGCCGGGGGACGTGCTGACCCTCACCAAGGCCCTGGGCATCGGCGTCACCACCACCGCCGCCAAGGCGGGGCTGGCCGACCCGGAGCTCTACCGCCAGGCGGTGGAGCAGATGCGCACCCTCAACAAGACTGCCCGGGACATCATGGTAAACTTCGATGTGGGCAGCTGCACCGACGTCACCGGCTTCGGCCTTCTGGGCCACAGTCTGGAGATGGCCCGGGGGGGCGGAGCCACGGTGGTCATCGAAAGCGGAAACATCCCCTTCCTGCCCGGGGTGCGGTCCTTGGCAGAGATGGGGCTTCTCCCCGAGGGCATGTACCGCAACCGCCACTTCGCCGAATCCTCCACCAAGGTGGAGGGGGAGGTGCCCCTGGCCATCCAGGACCTCCTCTATGACCCCCAGACCTCCGGTGGTCTTCTCATCGCGGTGGCGGAAAAGGACGCCCAGGCGCTCCTCTCCGCCCTGCGGGACCGCATCCCCTGCGCCGCCCAGGTGGGCTATGTGGAGGCCAGGCGGGAGGACTGCTCCATCGTGGTGAAGCCGTGAGGGAGACCTATCAGCTGCTGGCCTTTGACAGCACCCACGCCGCCATCGCGGCGGAGCGGGCTCTGAAAACCAGAATGCCGGTGACGGTGATGCCCACCCTGCGGCAGATCACTGCCGCCTGCGGCATTTCGCTCCGAATCGAGGACGGGGACGACCCGGCCCTGGACGGGGCGTTGAAGGACGGCCTGGTGCCGCCGGGGACGTACCGGCGCTACCGGGTGGAGGACGGTGTGCCCGTCCTGTGGAACGACGATACAGGAAAGGTGGAGAAGTGTGATGGCAGTGGAAATTGACGCCATGGGCAAGGCCTGCCCCATGCCGGTGGTCCTGGCCAAGCAGGCCCTGGACGGCGGCGAGAACGATGTGACGGTGGCGGTGGACAACCAGATCGCCGTGGAGAACCTGACCCGTCTGGCCGAGAGCCAGGGCATGACGGCGGTGAGCGCGCCCCGGGAGGGGGGCTTTGCCGTTCGAATCACCGGCGAGCGGAAGGCGGCTCCCGCCCCCGAGCCGGTGGCCTGCTGCCCCACGGCCCCCGGCGGCGCCACGGTGTTCATCGGCAAGGACTTCGTGGGCGACGGCAGCCGGGAGCTGGGAGAGAACCTGATGAAGATGTTCCTCTACACCCTGGCCCAGAGCGACACGCCCCCCGCCTGCCTTCTCTTCATGAACGGCGGCGTGAAGCTGCCCGCCGGGGAGGAGCCCCAGGTCATCGAGAGCCTGAAGAGCCTCCTGGACAAGGGCTGCGAGATCCTGGTGTGCGGCACCTGCCTCAACTACTTCGGCCTGACCGAGCAGCTGAAGGTAGGCACCGTCAGCAATATGTACGACATCGCGGGACGGCTTTTGACCGCGCCCCGTGTGGTCACGGTGTGACAAGACAAAAAATCGCCTCTCCCAATGGGAGAGGCGATTTCAGTTTTATGTAGCGGACCTTGTCATGCGCAGGGAGACCAGGGCCAGGAGGGCTGCGGCGGTACAGCAGGCCATGCAGAAGAGCAGCATGGCGTTGGGGCCGCCCAGGTCCAGGATGGACCCGGCGAAGAGGCTCCCCAGCACCCCGCCCAGGCCGTTGGAGGCCACCATCATCAGGGTCTGGCCCTTCACCTGGTCCTCGGCGGGCACGGAGTCGTTGACATAGTACACCGAGGTGGGGGTGAAGAGGCCGTAGCCCAGCATCTGGAGGGGCTGGGACAGGAGGACGGAGGGGAGGGAGGGAGAGAGGAAGAGGGCCAGGGCCTTGAAGAAGCAGAAGACCATGCTCAGCAGGAGGAGGCGGCCGCCCCCCAGGCGGCGGTAGAGCCGCTGGAAGAAGAAGGCGGTGGGCAGCTCGAAGCCGGCCATGATGAAGAGGGCCACCCCCAGATCTCCGGCGGTGCCGCCCCGGCTGGTGACCACGTTGACCAGGAAGTTGGACATGGGCAGGCACCCGGTGAGGCCGAAGAGGATGGCCAGCAGCATGAGGGCAAAGGCGGGGTTCTGCCGCAGGAGCCACAGGGCGGAGTGGGGGGCGGGGGGCGGTCCGGCGGTGCTCTCCTCCACCGGGCAGACGGGATAGGTGATGACCAGGACGATCTCCAGGGCGGTGAGGACGGCGTGGGTGATGAGGGTGGTCTCCACCCCCCAGGCGGTGACCTGCAATCCCAGGGCCACGCAGCACACGGCGTAGGCCAGAGAGCCCACCCCTCGGCCCAGGCTGTACCGGATGGGCACGCCCTTCTGGATGAACTGGATGGCCATGGCGTCCATCAGGGGGTAGGAGGTGATCTCAAAGCCGCCCATGAGGATGAGGACGGCCATGGTGCCCGCCATGCCCATGGGGCACAGGAGAAAGACTACCCCGGCGACAAGGCCCACCCCCAGGGCCAGGGAGACGATGAGCCGCAGGGGAATGCGGGGATGGCGGTCGGCGAAGGAGCCCAGGGCGGGCTGGCAGACGATGCCGGCCAGGCACCGGACGGCGATGAGGAGGCCGGTCTCGGCGTTGGTAAAGCCCCGGCTGGTGAGCAGGGCGGCCTGGTAGGCGCAGATGGCGGCAAACATGGCCCAGAAGCCGATCTGCATGGCCATATAGTGGTAGTCCAGACGGCGGACGGAGGGCATGGTGCATTACCTCACAGTCAAAGCGGTCAGTTTGTGCCCAGGGCCGGCTTTTCCGCCGCCGGCGGGTCCAGGGCGTACTGGGGCTGGGCGGTGTCGTTGGGGAAGAAGTCAAAGAGCTCGTCCAGGGCGGTGGAGCCGGCGGTGTACATGACGATGACCAGGTCGGGCTCCAGCCAGTCCACATAGGTGAGCAGATCGTCGTTGAAATACCGCAGGTCGATGGTGATGAGTTCCCCGCAGTCCAGGGCCAGGAAGGGGGTGATCACGCAGGCGTAGGAGTCCCGCAGGAGCATGATCCGGGGCCGGTCCGGGGCGAGCAGGTTGTAGATCCGGGCCATGGGGTAGTCCCCGCCGGCGTAGAGGGTATAGGGATTGCCGTTGAAGAAGTCCTTCTCCTCGATGCGCTCCGGGAAGAGGAGGGACTCCTCGAAGGGACCGGTGCGCTCCATGTCATAGATGGGAATGGAGTAGGTGAAGTCGGTGTCGAAGTTGGGCTTCCAGATCTCGATGTCGTCCACCCCGGCGTACAGGGAGCCCACCCGCTTGCCTTGACTGCCCAAAAAGTAGTCGGACAGATTGGTCCGGGTAAAGGCGGCGGGGTCGGTATTCTCCTCCGGGATGGTGAAGCCGTAGTCGGTCTCCAGCACCTGGGCCAGGGCCTGATGGGCGGTAAAGGCGGCCTCCGGCGTCCAGTGGTGGTCGGTGCGGAAGAAGAAGGAGGACCAGTCCCGGCCGGTGTCGGCCAGGGTCTTGCGCAGGTCCAGGGTAGCCACGTTATTCTCAGCCAGCACACCCAGGATCTGGTCGGCGTAGTCGTTGCCGTAATCGGTCACACCTGTGGGGAGACGGTCGTCATTTTCCTGGAGCTTCTGGGGGGCCTGGACGTAGAGGAGGGGGACCTCCCGCTCGGCCAGGGCCTGGGAGAGCCGCACCACCGCCCGGCCGTTGCCGGTGACGTCCTGGGGCTCGGCGTTTATGAAGGTGATGGTTCCGTCGGTGAGCTTCACCACCGAGTACTGGGGGTCCACGTCTTCCACCACCGTCCGATCGGAGAGGGCCTGGACGCCGCCATAGAGCTCAATGAAGAGGTGGCCCTTGTCCAGGGCGCTGTTGGCGGTGGCGTCGGCGGTGGAGAGGAAGTCCTGGAGCCGCTCAAAGGGGGGCTCCGTCTTGACGGGCACCGCCTCGCCCCCCTGGCCGGGGGAGGACCGGCCGTCCCCCAGGCCCGCCTGAGCCACATAGGAGGCGCTCCGGGTGGGAAGGCGTACCCCTTTACAGATTGGATCGGTGGGGGCCAGACCGGTGAGGAGCAATATGGAGCCGGCGGCCATGGCGCACAGAAAGAGGACGGCGCCGGTGTTGCTGTGTGAGGGGACCATGGGGCGCCCTCCTTTCGGGTCAGAAGTTGAAATAGATAAAGGGGTTGTAGGTCCCCTTTACCAAAAAGGCGGCGGCGGCCAGGAAGATGAGGAGGAGCCCCAGGCCGTACACCCCGTCCCACATGGGAAAGACGTGGCGGGCATATTGGCCGAAATAGGCCTCCACCTTCCGGGTGAGCCAGGGGGCGATGGGGAAGGAGAAGAAAACGGCGAGTAGAATCACAATCCAATATTGCTCCCAGTAGTAGGCTGCCTGGAGATCCGGCCCGCCGCCCTGGCCGAACATGGCCTGGAGGAAGGCGCCGCAGGCGGTGAGGGAGTCGGCCCGGAAGAGGACCCAGCCGAAGTTGACCATGAGGAAGGTCCAGCCCCAGCCCAGGACCTTGGGCCAGGAGGACACCTGACCGGTGGTCTTTTCAAAGACCAGCAGCAGGAAGTAGAAGAGCCCCCAGCAAATAAAGGTCCAGTTGGCGCCGTGCCACACCCCGGTGAGGAGCCACACCACAAAGAGGTTTCGCAGGGTCTTGCCCTTTCCATGGCGGCTGCCCCCCAGGGGGATGTAGACGTAGTCGCGGAACCAGGTGGACAGGGAGATGTGCCACCGCCGCCAGAACTCGGTCACCGAGCGGGAGACGTAGGGCCAGTTGAAGTTCTCCAAAAAGTGGAACCCAAACATGCGGCCCAGACCGATGGCCATGTCGGAGTAGCCGGAGAAGTCGTAGTAGATCTGGAGGGTGTAGCACAATGAGCCCAGCCAGGCGAAGGCGGTGGAGAGGCTGCCAGCGGGGGTGTCCCAGGCGGCGTCGGCCACCAGGGCCAGCTGGTTGGAGAGGAGGACCTTTTTGCCCAGGCCCACCAGGAAGCGGCAGCACCCGGCGGAGAAGTCGTCCCAGGTCTCCTTCCGGCCCTGGATCTCATCGGCCACGGTAGCGTACTTCACGATGGGGCCGGCGATGAGCTGGGGGAAGAGGGAGATATACAGCCCCAGGCCGAAGGGGCTGCGCTGGACCTGGGCGGTGCCCATGGCCACATCCAGCACGTAGCTCAGGGCCTGGAAGGTGAAGAAGGAGATGCCGATGGGCAGCTCGATGACGGGGATGGGGGTGTTGAGGCCAAGCAGGTTCAGGTTTTTCAGGGTGAAGGTGAGGTACTTGAACACAAAAAGGAGCCCCAGGTTGCACACACAGGCGGCGGTGACGGAGAGAAGGAGCCTTCTGTCCCGCCGCTTCCAGGTGTGCACCCAGAGGCCGAAGAGGTAGTTTGCGAAAATGGAGGCGATCATCACCAGGACGAACCAGGGCTCTCCCCAGGCGTAGAAGAGGAGAGAGGCGGCCAGGAGCAGGAGGTTCTGGGCCCGGCGCATCCCCCGGAAAACCACATAGTACCCCAGGAGCACCGCGGGGAGAAAGGCGAAGAGAAAGATGGAGCTGGAGAAGAGCATGGGCGGGACTCCTTTGTGTGAGGGTTTCAGGTGAGGTAGCGGCCCACCGCCGGCAGCTTGTGGAGGAGCCAGGAGAGGGCAAAGCTGGGGATAAAAATGACCAGGGTCAGGAGGGGCACCGCCACCGCCGCCGGAATGGGCGGGATGGCCAGACCGAAGTGGCGCAGGAGGGTGAGAAAGACCACATGGGAGAGGTAGACGCCGAAGCCGCAGGCGGCCATGGCGCTGACCTGCCCCTTCCGGGAGCGTTCGTCACTCACCCCCAGCACATAGCGGAAGAGGACGAAGACGGCCACCGCCATGGCAGCCACATTGGGGGTGAGGTAGCTGTACAGGGTGGTGTCCAACCCGCCGGAGCGGGCGGAGAGGAGGGCGGTCCCGCCCACCGTGGCCACGGCTCCGGCAATGCCCAGCAAGTAGATGAACCACTCGGCCACCCGGCCCAGAGTATAGGTCTTTAAGTAGTAGCCCGCCACAAAATAGCCCACGTAGGCAAGGGGCGGAAAGGCCAGGGTAAAATTGAGGTAGAAGCGGTTGGCATAGAGGGCGACGGTCTGACTCCCCCTGAGCCGGAGGAAGAGGGGGAGGAAGAGCATAAAGGAGGCATAAATCAGGAAGAACCAGTGGAGGTCCCCCCGGGAGGCGCCACGGATGAAGGACCGGAGGAGGGGCGTGAGCAGGTAGAGGCCCATCATCATGGTGAGGAACCACAGGTGGGTCTCGGTGTTGCCCAGCACCACGGCATAGAGGGCGTGGGGGAGGCTGTCCAGGCTCAGAACGCCATTGAGGAAATCATAGAGCAGGTGGTAGGCTATGCCCCAGAAGAAGAGGGCGGTGACCATCCGCAGAAAATAGCGGAAGAAGAGGGTGGGCAGGGAGAGGGACTTCTTTGGGTCCAGCAGGAACATGCCGCTGCACATGACAAAGACGGGGACGGCCCAACGGGTGAGGCTGTCCCAGGCGTTGAGGGCGTGCCAGTCTGCCGTCCCCACGGGGAGGGACTCCAGCCACCCCCCGGAGACATGGATGATGATGACGGCCAGCATGGCGGCCACCCGCATCAGATCGGCATAGACCAGCCGACCGCCTTCCTGTTTCCCTGCCATGTCCTCACCCCTTGTCCGGGACAACCTCGATCCAGTAGCCGTCCGGGTCCTCAATGAAGTAGATCCCCATAGCGGGATTTTCAAAGCAGATGCAGCCCATCTCCTGGTGTTTCTGGTGGGCGGCCTCCATATCGGGCACGGTGAAGGCCAGGTGGAACTCCCCCTCGCCCAGGTCGTAGGGCTGGGTACGGTCTTTGAGCCAGGTGAGCTCCAGCGTGAAGGCGGAGACCCCGTCCCCCAGGTAGACCAGCCGGAAGGAACCGTCACTGGCCTCCTTCTCACGGACGGGAGTCAGACCCAGCGCGTCCTTGTAGAAGGCAAGGCTCCGTTCCAGGTCCAGGACGTTAAAATTAAAGTGGTTAAAGGTGAACATGGTCGTAACTCCTTTGGCAAATATAGAAAAGTATAACATATGAGGGCGTTGCCGTGCAACGGTCAACGGCCCAACAGCTCCTCGGCGATGCGGCGGCCGGTGGGGGTGGCGGCCAGACCGCCGCCGCCGGTCTCCCGGAGGGAGGCGGGGAGGACGTCGCCCACGGCGCGCATGGCGTCGATGACCTCGTCGCAGGGGATGGGGCTCTCCACCCCGGCCAGAGCCAGCTCGGCGGCGGTGAGGGCGTTGACGGCGCCGATGACGTTTCGCTTGACGCAGGGGAGCTCCACCAGCCCGGCCACCGGGTCGCACACCAGGCCCATCAGGTTCTGGAGGGCGGTGGCGCAGGCCCGGGCCATCTGCTCCGGGGTGCCGCCCATCAGGGAGACCAGGGCGGCGGCGGCCATGGCGGAGGCCGAGCCCACCTCGGCCTGGCAGCCGCCCTCGGCCCCGGCGATGGAGGCCCGGGTGGCGATGACCTGTCCGAAGCCGGCGGCCACATAGAGGGACCGGACCATATCTTCATCGGAGAAGCGGTACTTCTCCTTCATAGGCAGCAGCACGGCGGGGAGGACGCCGCTGGCCCCGGCGGTGGGGGCGGCCACGATGCGGCCCATGCAGGCGTTGCACTCGCCCACCTTCAGGGCGGTGGCCATGACGGCGGTGAGCACCGGGCCGCACAGCCCGATCCGGGCCTGCTCCACCTTGGCCCCGTCGCCGCCGGTGAGGCCGCAGGCGGAGCGGCGCTCCGGGTCATAGCTGACCACGGACGCCTCCATGGCCCGCCAGAGCCCCGTCATCTTCTCCCAGGAGGCCTCCCACTCCACGCCCCGGTCGCTGAGGTCGTCCAGGAGAACGGCCTCCCACACCGGGACGGACTCCGATGCCCGGAGGAGGCTCTCCACAGAACCAAATGCCATTTCAATGTCCCCCTTCCATGTCCAGATAGGTCACCCGGACGATGCCCGTGGAGGAGCGCAGCTCCTCCACCGCCTCGTCCCAGATGGGCTGGTCACTCTCCAGTACCATGACGGCCAGTCCGCCCCGCTTGTCCCGGTAGAGCTGCATGGTGGCGATGTTCACCTGCCGCCGGGAGAGAATGGCGGAGACCTCGGCCACAGCGCCGGGCCGGTCCTGGTTGCGGATGATGAGAGTGGGGTAGTCGCCGGTGAAGGTGGCCTCCATGCCGTCAATGGCGTTGACCCGTACCCGGCCGCCGCCCAGGGAGGAGGCGTTGACCTCCATCTCCCGGCCCTGGGCATCCCGGACCCGGAGGAGGACGGTGTTGGGGTGAGCGCCCCGGAGGACGGCGGTGGAGATGCTCAGCTCCATGCCGGCCTCTTTGGCCAGGACGAAGGCCTGAGGGATGCGGGGGTCATCGGGGGCCATGTCCAGCAGCCCGGCCACCAGGGCCCGGTCGGTGCCGTGGCCCTTGCCGGTGGCGGCGAAGGAGCCGTGGAGGAGGAGCTGGGCGGAGACGGGCTGACTGCCCAGCAGGTGCCTGGTAATAAGGCCAATCCGCACGGCCCCAGCGGTGTGGGAGGACGACGGCCCCACCATAATGGGGCCCATAATGTCGAAAATGTTCATAGGGAAGCTCCTTGTTGAGAGTAAGAAAAGAGGTGAGTGGGGCCGTCGTCCGCGAGCGGAAGCGAGCCGCGCCGTCCGGTGCGCCCAAGCGTCCCGGGCTTGACCCGGGACCT
>NZ_CALXEE010000058.1 GCF_944387245.1 uncultured Intestinimonas sp.
GGCTTGACCTTAACATGATTGTGCAGGCGCTTGTCCTCCTACTTCACATCGCATTGTTCAGTTTTGAGGGTGCAGACCAAGGCACCCAGTGTTTTGGGAAAGGGAAGTTTGACAAAGCTTTCTTTGCATGCTTTCTTTCTCAAAAGGAAGTATGCGCCTTTAGCTCAGTTGGTAGAGCAACTGACTCTTAATCAGTGGGTCCCCGGTTCGAATCCGTGAAGGCGCACCACATGGCCCGTTGGTCAAGCGGCTAAGACGGCGGCCTCTCACGCCGCAAACGTGGGTTCGATTCCCGCACGGGTCACCATTTACTTTCTCTCGAAAGAGAAGGTAAGCAAAGAGAACTTTGGTAAAAGTGCTCTTCAAGCGTGAGAAATAACTAAATAGTGTACTTACTGTTGAGAAGAACGGTAAGGAGAAGAAAGTTCACTGAAGTTTCTTTTGCTTACTTTTCTTTTCAAAGAAAAGTAAGTCGGTGCTGATTGCGGTGAGGGTCCACCCGTTCCCATTCCGAACACGGCAGTTAAGCTCATCTGCGCCGAAAATACTTGCCTGGAGACGGGCCGGGAAGATAGGTAGTGCCGACACAAAAAGCGGACTTCGAAAGAAGTCCGTTTTTTTGCATGCCTGAAAAAATGTGAGGCGGCTCTGCCGCCTCACGAATGATCCAATACATGGGAGACATAATCCTTCACGTCAAAGGGGTCCAGAGGACTGTCCTTTTTCAAATAGAGGGGATGGTGGGGGTGGCCTTTGGCGGAACGCTTGCCGGCGGAGAACCACCGTGCATCAAAGTCCTGCCCCACAGCGATCATATCCCGTACGCAGCCGGGCAAATAGGGGCGCTTTTCAATAATATTGCCCCAGGCTGCCCAGATGGCAGGACGGCCGCTCCTGGTCTGCTCCAGGGCGTAGCGGAAGGCTGCCATGTTTTCGGCGTGGAGCTGGGGATTGAGGGTGCGCTCCATGTCGTCAGGACGGGTGGCCCGCTGGGCATATACGTTGAACATAATGAAGCTGTCATAGCCGTTCCCCAGAGCGATGCGCTCTACGGACTTCAGCGTGTTGTCCAGGTGGTTTGGGGCGGCGGTGGACGGATTCACCCCCACGCAGATGAGGGGCTTATCTCCGCGGGTCCCCAGGATGTACCGGTACTCCGAATAAAAATTGGGGACATAGAGCCACTGATTGACATCGTAGTCCGAAGAGGGCCTGAGGGCCTGCTCCAGGGCATCCACAAAGGACAGAACCGTAAGCTGAGATGTAGTGTCACAGGCGGGAATGTGCATGCTGATGCCTCCTGACGGTGGGATAGGGCCGGTGGAAGGCCTAAGACAAGGATACAGACAGAGGGGAAAAGATGCAATACCAAACTGTGAAAAAGGCAATTTTTCTGCGCCGCCCCAACCGCTTCATCGCCCAGGTGGCGCTGGATGGGACGGAAGAGACCGTTCATGTAAAGAACACCGGCCGGTGCCGGGAGCTGCTGGTGCCGGGAGCCACGATCTACCTGGCGGAAGGGACAAATCCCAACCGGAAGACCCGGTATGATCTCATCGCCGTAGAGAAGGGAGAGCGTCTCATCAATATGGACGCCCAGGCGCCCAACCGAATTTTTGGGGAGTGGGCAGCCGCCAACGGTTTCCGGTCCGGTCTTACGTTGCTGCGGCCGGAGACTACTTGGGGGAATTCCAGATTTGATTTCTACTGGGAGTCATCAGAAAACGGCCCAAAAGGCTTCGTGGAGGTCAAGGGTGTCACCCTGGAAGAGGGTGGAGCCGTCTATTTTCCCGACGCACCTACGGAGCGTGGCGTAAAGCATGTGGAGGAGCTCATGGCCTGTCGGGCGGCGGGCTATGAGGCGGCTCTGTTCCTGGTGGTGCAGATGGCGGGGGTGGCCTTCTGGTCCCCCAACGACCGGACCCACCCCGCCTTTGGTGAGGCGGTGCGGCGGGCCGCGGCGGCTGGCGTGGAAATCTTATGCCGGGACTGCCGGGTGACACCGGACACAATTACCATGGGGGAGCCGGTGGAGATCCGCCTCTGAGGCGCCGGAATTTGCAGGATATGGCTGACTATATTTCATAAACATAGCTGCAAAAGGCAGGAAAAGGTGGGAGGTCTCACAAACTTCACGGGACTGCCTTGACAAAGTGCAGGGAAGCGTGTAAACTGCCCCCAACAAGGCAAGGGCGCTCGATCCGCTGACGATGGCGGAGCGAGCGCCCTTGTTTTTTCACAGGAGGAGGAATGGAATATGTATTCGTCGGCTAATACCATCTGGGTGCTTCTGGGCGCGGCACTGGTCTTTTTCATGCAGGCCGGGTTTGCCATGTGCGAGGCGGGCTTCACCAGAAGCAAAAACACTGGCAACATCCTGATGAAAAACCTCATGGACTTCTGCATCGGCACTCCAGTCTACTGGCTGGTGGGCTTCGGCCTGATGTTTGGCGGGGCGGGAGCCCTGATCGGGGGCTTTGATCCCCTGGTACGGGGGGGACTATTCCGCCATTCTGCCGGATGGCGTACCCCTGACGGCCTTCTTTATTTTCCAGACCGTCTTCTGCGCCACGGCGGCTACCATCGTCTCCGGCGCCATGGCGGAGCGGACCAAGTTCATCTCCTACTGCATCTACTCCTTGATGATCTCTCTGGTAATCTACCCCGTGTCCGGCCACTGGATCTGGGGCGGTGGTTGGCTGGCCCAGCTGGGCTTCCATGATTTCGCCGGCTCCACCGCCGTCCACATGGTAGGTGGCATTGCCGCCGGCGTGGGCGCCAAGATCCTTGGGCCCCGGATCGGTAAGTACGACAAGAACGGCAAGCCCCAGGCTATCCTGGGCCACAACCTCTCCATCGGTGCGCTGGGCGTCTTCATCCTCTGGTTCTGCTGGTTCGGCTTCAACGGCTGCTCCACCGTGGCCATGGACAGTGACAGCGTCATGGAGTTGGCAGGCACCATCTTTTGCACCACCAACATGTCGGCCGCTGTGGCCTGCGTGGTCACGATGATCTTCACCTGGCTGCGGTACGGCAAGCCCGATGTGTCCATGACCTTCAACGCGGCTCTGGGCGGTCTGGTGGCCATTACCGCTGGCTGTGACATGGTCTCTATCTTTGGGTCCGCCGTCATCGGTGCCTGCGCTGGCATCGTGCTTCCTCTGGCCGTGGAGTTCTTCGACAAGGTGGTCAAGATCGATGACCCGGTGGGCGCTGTCTCGGTCCACGGTGTCTGCGGCTCCATGGGTACCCTGCTCACCGGTCTGCTGGCGGTGGACGGCGGCCTGTTTTACGGCGGCGGCCCCTCCTTCTTCGTCACCCAGTGCATTGGTGTGGTCTCCGTGGCGGTGTGGGTGTTGGTGACCATCACCATCGTCTTCCTGGTGCTCAAGCACACCATCGGCCTGCGCTGCTCCGCTCAGGAGGAGATCGACGGCCTGGACATCCACGAGCACGGCCTGGCCTCCGCCTACGCCGACTTCATGCCGGCGGGCGGCCTTACCGGTCCCGTGGAGTCTGTGGCCGTCAGCGGCGGCGCCAGCGAGGACGAGGCGGTACCCGTCCAGGTGGTAGTCCGGGAGAAGTCCGGAATCTCCGCCTCCGATGTGAAGCTCTCCAAGGTGACCATCGTCTGCAACCAGGCGCGGTTTGAAACGCTAAAGAGCGCTATGAACGCCATCGGCATCACAGGCATGACGGTGACTCAGGTGCTGGGCTGCGGCGTGCAGAAGGGCCGCACCGAGTACTACCGCGGCGTGGAGATGACCATGAACCTGCTGCCCAAGGTGCAGGTGGACGTGGTGGTCTCCAAGGTGCCGGTATCTGCTGTGATAGCTGCTGCCAAGCGTGCACTGTTCACCGGCCACATCGGTGACGGCAAGATCTTCATCTACGATGTGGAAAATGTGGTCAAGGTTCGTACCGGCGAGGAGGGCTTCGATGCCCTCCAGGGCGATTAACGAAAGATAAACAACAGGGGATGTGGACTGCGGTCCATGTCCCCTGTTGTTTATAGGTTTTTCATATTGGGTGAAGTGGGAGCCATTGCACCGGAGGGCCAGCTGTGATATGATAATAAAGACTGAACACAGCCACTGCGCGGTGAGAGGAGGGCAGTCCCATGGAGATACAGGTCCAGCGTATCACTCGTGAGATTCCCCATCGGGGCATTGCCTATCTGATTTTCCAACGCTATCCGGCGGAGGAACAAAATGAACTGCTGTTGCGGGAGGTCCGGGCGCTGAAGGACCAGGGCGCCCGGGAGATCTACGTGGCCTCCACCGACCCGGAGGCGCCTTTTGCGGAGGGAGAGAGCGGGCAGGTCCGCCTCACCCACGTCCACGACATATTGGAGATGGAGCGGGCACTGGGCGAGGACCGTCCCTGTCACGGAGGTCGGCTCCAGACTGTGCCGCTGACGGAGGCGCTGGAAGAGCAGTGGCTGGCCCTCTACAACGAGGCCTTTGCCGCCGTACCCAATGCCGCCACCTACGGCCAGGAGGAGCTGGCGGAAAAGCTGGCCGATCCGGGCAGCTGTGGCTTTGTGCTGGAGGACGGGATGCCATTGGGGATTTATGAGCTGGATCTCCGATCCGGAGAGATCGAGGGTATCGGACTGAAAAAAGCGGCCCGGGGCAGAGGCCTGGGCCGGGAGCTCCTGCTGCTGGCGATGTACCTGCTGGCGGAGCGTGGGCATGACGGCTGCCGGCTGTTGGTCTCCACCGCCAACCAGGCGGCATACCGGCTCTACCAGGAGACCGGCTTTTCTACTCGGCAGGTACGTTCCCGGTGGTTCAGGGCGGAAACAACAGGGCAGAAGGACCGTGACGCGGAGGAGGATGGGAAATGAGTTATCAGATCGTGGCCTTTGGAGACTCCAACACCAGATATTATCTGGGGGATACCGGTACGCCTGGCCCGCTGGAGGAGGCCTGGCCTGCTAAGCTGGAGGTCATGCTCCGGGCCAGAGGCGTGGACGTGACCGTTAAAAATGAGGGTCACCCCGGCGTTCAGGCCGACTATGCGATGGAACACTTCACTGATGCCACCGCCGGTGCAGACCTGTGTGTCCTGGGCTTCGGCACCAACGACGCCAAAAAGCTGGAGGTCCCCCTGGGGGAATTCCTCTCTGAGATCTCCGATGTGCTGGATCAGGCCGCCGAGGCCGGAATGCCTCTCATCCTGCTGGGTATTCCCTGGTTTTCCGAGTTGCTGGCGGGGCCTCAGCTTCAGAATCGGCTGCCCATCTGGAACGAGTCTCTGTCCAGCCTGTGTGATCAGCTGAACATCCCCTTCGTGGACCTGTATACCCCCTTCAAGGACGACCCGGAGCAGTGGTTCAACGAGCGGACCACCCCCAAGCGCCATCTCTCCGCTGCGGCCCAGACCAGGGTGGCAGAGCTGCTGCTCCCATTGATACTCCAGGAGATGGAGAAGAGAAAATAAATCCACGGCCTGTGGAAAGTAAATGCCTGTGTCCCCCACAAAAAGGAGGACACAGGCGTATTTTTATGTATTTGAAAGGGGAAGCTCCACCCAGAAGCGGACGCCGTGGGGGAGGTTTTCCACACCGCAGGTGCCACCGTGGAGGGTCACGGTCTCCTTGACAAGGGCCAGACCCAGGCCGGTGCCGCCGCTTTGACGGTCCCGGGCGGTGTCGGAGCGGTAGAAAGGCTCGAAAATCAGGGGGAGGGCCTCCAGCGGGATGGGCTCCCCGTCATTTTCCACCTGGAGGAGGGCGGTGCTTTCCTTTTCCCGAAGGGTCACCCGGATCTCGCCTCCCGGCGGAGTGTGGCGGAGGGCATTGGAGGCCAAATTGGATACCACCAGGGAGAGCCGCCCCTCCTCGCCGGAGACGGTGCAGGGGGCAAGGTCCAGGTCCAGGGTGACGCCGGCGGTCTCCATGGGCCGCTCCATGGTGTGGAAAACGGTGTCAACCACTCGGTCCAGGGCCACAGGAGTGGGCTCGAAATGGGTCTTGCCCGCCTTCATGCGGCTCAGGTCCAGGAGGGAGCTCACCAGGGCGGCCATCTGGTCGGACTGGTCCATGATGACGTCTAAATACTCTGCGCGTTTTTCAGGCGCGATGTCCTCCTGTAGGCCCTCGGCGTAGGAACGCAGGAGGGCCAGGGGGGTCTTGAGCTCATGGGCCACGGCGTTGGTGAGGTCCCGCTCCCGCTGGAGGCTCCGGGCCTGGGCCCGGGCGGTGAAAAAGGCCAGGAGCAGGGTGAAGAGCAGGGTGGCTGCATAGAGGAAGCGCAGGTCGTGGGTGGCCATCAGGGCGGGGCGGTAGGAGACGCCGGTGGCGGAAACCAGCCCCTCATAGGGGGCCACCGAGCCCACCTGGGCGTAGCCGCTGCCGCCCACGGTGGAGCCCACCCAGTAGTTGGAGGGAGCGCGGTCCCCCACCAGGTTTTCCAGCCGGGCTTCGGCCTCACGGAAGAGCTTTAGTGTGAGCTCCGGGCCGGTCTCCGCCCAGGCCAGGATGGAGCTGAGCTGGATGGAGTCAGAGGTAAAGGTGGTGAGGGTCTTGCCATCAAAGAAAGAGCTGTCCGTATCCAGAAGGGTCACCGAACGATCCTCGTAGTAATAAACCAGCTTTTGCGGGTAGACCACGTTGTGCTCCACTACGCCGGTGATCTCACTGCGGAGCCCTACGGTGTAGCTCTTCCCCTGGTCCGAACCCAGATAGTCATCGTAGAGCCCGCCCTCGGTGCCGTAGAAGCGGTTGAATTGCCGGTTTTCCCGGAGGAACTGTCCCAGCGTGAGCTGCTCGTCGTCGGTGAGGGCGGCGTCAAAGTTCAGATAGTAGTCGTAGACCCCCGTGCCGGGAAGGGCGAAAGAGCCGGAGGTAAGCAGGCTGCGGCCCATCTCCATTCCCTCGGTGTCGTAGAGCCGGAAGACCCCCACGGCGCCGTAAGTGGAGTAATAGGCGTCCATGCGGTCGTCGTACTGGGCGGGCTTGATGGTGGGATCGTAGTCTCCATCCACCACCAGTTGGGCGTTCATCAGGTTCCAGTCCCGGGCTTCACTGACGCCGCTCTTGAGCCGGGTGGTCTGGGCGTCCAGCTCCCGGAGGGAGAGGAGAAGGACCATCAGCGCCCACAGCAGGAGGAAGCGGGCGGCGGTGCGGAGGAAGAGGGGCAAAAACAGTTTCTGTTTCATAGGAGGCTCCCTTCCGGCGGACGGCTACTCCGACTCCAGCTTGTAGCCCGCCTTGAACACGGTCTTGATCTGTTTTCCGGCACTCCCCAGGGCGGAGCGGAGGTTCTTGATCTGCACGTCCACCGCCCGGTCCTCCCCCTCGAAGTCCCAGCCCCACACCCGGGTGAGCAGCTGCTCCCGGGAGAGGACCCTGCCCCGGTTCCGGAGGAGACAGAGGAGCAAATTGTACTCCCGAGGGGATAATTTAACTGGCGTATTACCCACTGTACACAGCATGGGCCCCGGTTGGAGCCGAATTTCCCCGCAGACCAGAGCGCCGTCCTCGGTACCCCGGCTCCGGCGGATAAGGGCGGTGGTCTTGGCGTAGAGGAGGGCCAGAGAGAAGGGTTTCGTCACATAGTCGTCCGCACCCAGGGCGTAACCGTGGAGGGCCTGCTCCTCTCCGCCCAGGGCGGTGAGAAAGAGGATGGGCAGATTGCTCTCCCGGCGGATGGCACGGCAGACGCCGTAGCCGTCCAGTCCCGGCATCATCACGTCCAGCAGCACCGCGTCGTAGTCCCGCCGGGCAAAATACTCCAGGGCGGTGTCACCGTCGGATGCCAGGTCGCTGTCCACCCCGTGGGCGGTAAAATAATCCTGAAGGATGGCCCCCATCCGGGGTTCGTCCTCCACGATCAGGATGGTGTCCGGCACGGCCGTCTCCCCCTCTCTGTCTTTATCCTATCCGATAGATGTGTCCAAGTTGTGTTTGAAAAAACACCCGGAGGGTGTGTTCCCCTCCGGGTGTCCTGCCTGTTATCTGCGGCCTCCAAAGCCACCGCCCCGGCCACCGCCGAAGCCACCGCCCCGGCTGCCGCCAAAGCCACCGCCACGGGAGCCGCCGAAGCCGCCACCCCGGCTGCCGCCAAAGGAGCCGCCGAAACCGCCGCCGCGACTGCTGCTGCTGAAGCCGCCGCCCCGGTGGTTGCTGAAGCCGCCACCGAAGCCGCCCCCTCTGGGGGGCGTGGGTCCCCGGGGCCCTCTGGGCGGCGGGGGAGGGGGCTGGTGCCAGCGGCGGCGGTACCAGCCGTAGCCCGGACCGTGCCAGAAGAGGATGGGCCGGAAGACATAGGGAGGTGTAGCCACGCCGTAATAAGTCCGGCGGTAGGTGTTATACCGGGCGGTATCGATGGCGGTGAGGACCGCCAGGAGCACCACCAGGAAGATGACCACGGTGACCACCGTCATGACGGTGTTGAAAGAATTGCTGTAATAGTAGTTATAATCTCCGCTGCCGGAGGTGCCGTAGGTGTTCACATAGACCTGGTCCAGGGCGGAAAAGAGGGCGAGGACACCCTCCCCGCAGTTCCCCGCCTGGAGGGGGGAGAGCAGGTTCTGGTCCAGAAGCATGGTGACGTCCGCGGAGGTAAGGCCGGGAAGAAAGTCATTCCCCAGAGCCAGATAGGCGTTGGTGGTACCTGTGTCCACTACCAGCAGGGCGTCCATAGAGGAGAGGCCGATCTCGTTGGCAAGGGCGTAGGCGTAGTCGTCAATGGTCTGGCCGTCGGTGTCCAGCACTGCCGCCACCGCCACCAGGCTGCGGTACCGGGCGTCCCAGTTGGCATTATAGAGGCAGAGGGTATCCTCTACGTCGGAGGAGAGGACGCCGGCCTCATCCCACAGCCAGGTCCGGTAGGGGGCGATATCCAGGCCGGTGTCCAGGCTCTGGGCCTGGTCCACGGCGGGAAGGTCGTTGTCCGTAGGCGCCCGCATGAGGCCGATGCAGATGGACAACCCGATGACCAGCAGCAGGATGACCACGGCCACCCAGCGTTTTTTCAGCATTTCCATGGTCTAAACTCCTCAGCCCCGCAGCTCCAGCAGCTTCTGCTTGAGCTCGCCCTCGATGCGGCCCAGCTCCAACTCGGCCTCCTTGCGCTTCTGGGCGCCGTCCTGCTGGATCTTCATGACCTCGTCCAGGGTGGAGATGAGCTGCTGGTTGGTGTGCTGGAGGGTCTGGATGTCCACTACGCTCCGCTCGGCCTCCTTGGCCGTCTCGATGGTGCCCATCTTCAGCATGTCGGCGTTCTTCTGGAGGAGCTGATTGGTCATGTTGGTGACGGCGTTCTGGGCCGCGGTGGCCTGCCGGGAGTGCTCCAGGCCCAGAGAGAGGACCATCTGACTCTTCCACAGGGGGATGGTATTCACCAGGGAGGACTGGATCTTCTCCAGCATAAGGGCGTCGTTGTTCTGGATGAGCCGGGTCTGGGGACCCATCTGGATGGAGATCATGCGGGTGAGCTCCAGGTCGTGGATCTTTTTCTCAAACCGGGAGCACATGTTGGCCAGGTCGTTGTAGGCCTGGGCGTCCTCCTGGGCGCCGGTCTCCGCCGCCTTCTTCCGCAGGGCCTCCAGTTCGTTCTCCCTGACCTGCTGGAGCCGCTTCTTGCCGGCCAGGATATACATGGTGAGCTCTTTATAGTATTTGGTGTTGAGGTCGTACATCTGGTCCAGCATGGCGATGTCCTTCATCAGAGTTACCTGATGGCCCTCCAGAACCGCCACGATCTTATTCACGTTGGTCTCGGCCTTGGCGTACTGGGCCTTCATGGCCTCCAGGTCGTTTTTCTTCTTCTGGAAGAAGCCGAAAATGCCGCTTTTCTCCTCCTGTCCGAAGTGCTGGAGTTCCCCCACCAGGCCGGCCAGGGACTGGCCGATTTCCCCCAGGTCCTTGGTTCGAACGGAGTTGAGGGTGTTCTCGGAGAAAGAGGCTATATTCTTCTGGGCGGCGGCGCCGTACTGAAGGACCACGTTGGAGTCGGTGATATCGATTTTCTGGGCGAAGTCGTCCACCATCTTCCGCTCGGCCTCAGTGAGCTGACTCTCGTCCAACTGCACGGCGTGCTCATCCCGAGCCTTCTGAGCCGCGGCGGCGTCCTCGGCGCTCTGGTCGGGGGTGAGGGTGAGCTCCGGCGCCTGGGGGGCCTGGGCGGCGGCGGTGCCGGCGGACAGGTCGGGAGTCAGGGTGAGCTCGGGGGTGAAATCATTGTTCTCAGGCATAATATGGTTCCCTCGCTTTCATCATGAATCAAAAGATTTTGAGGCGGAGGGTATCGATCCTCCGTATTCCGTTTGCTGCGGATTCAATTCTGACCGCCCAGCTGTTCGCCGGCCAGACCCTCCTGGGCCAGCAGGTTTTCCAGCACGGTGATGTCGGTGGAGATGTCCAGGGCCTCGTCTCCGAAGAGCGCGTCCAGCTGCTTGTCGAAGGCCCGGACCACGGTGTTCATCATAGACTCGATCTTGCCCATGGTGCCGTCGATGTTCTCCCCGGACACTCCGGCGGCGCCCATGCGGTCATAGGCATTGAGGAGCTTGAGGGTGGTGGGGAGGTAGTAGTTGAGGAATTTCCGGATCTGGGGGAGCTTCTTGGGGTGCTCCACCACATAGGAGATGATCTTTTTGGTAGTGGACTCCAGATGGTCGATCTGGGCGGAGATGGTGGGGTCGGCGATGGCGTCGTTGAGGCGGTGCATCTCGGACACTGCCCGGTCCCGCTCCTGAATGAGGGCGTCCAGTGCCGGATCGCCGGTGGAGGCGGGCTTCTTCTCAGCGGCCTCAGCCTTGGCCTTCTTTTCCGGCTCCGGCGTCTCAAAGGTCCGGTCGGGGCACAGGGCCTTGGCGATGAGAAAGACCACCAGGGAGACCAGAATGGCGGCCACATAATGGAGGGGGCGGTAGAAGGGCAGGAGCAGGCCGAAGATCAGCCACACCACGGCCACTGCATAGATGGGGAGTACGGATCGTTTCACTACTTTCGCCATAACTGCCTCCTTAAACAGGGGATACATGGCTATTGTACCCTCCCGCCGGGTGGGTGTCAATGGCCGGGCATTGACAGGGAGGGCAAAACTCATTATGATAAAAGAATACAGCTGTAAAACAAGAGGAAGTGAAGCGCCATGATGACATTAGAGGATTTCAAGGCCGCACGGAGCGTGCTTGCCGGGGTGCTGGCCGACACCCATCTGGTCCATTCCACCGCCCTTTCCAAGGCCACGGGGAACCAGGTCTACATTAAACCGGAAAACATGCAGGTCACCGGCGCCTATAAGATTCGGGGCGCCTATTATAAGATCAGCACCCTCTCCCAGGAGGAGAAGGAGCGGGGACTCATCACCGCCTCCGCCGGCAACCACGCCCAGGGCGTGGCCTACGCCGCCCAGGCCGCCGGGGTGAAGGCCACCGTGGTCATGCCCACCACCACCCCCCTGGTGAAGGTGAACAATACCAAGGACTACGGTGCACAGGTCATCCTCCACGGCGCCGTCTTTGACGATGCCGCCGAGCTGGCCAGCCGGCTCTCCCAGTCGGAGGGCTACACCTACATCCACCCCTTCAACGACCCCGTCCTGGCAACCGGTCAGGGCACCATCGCCTATGAGATCTTCTCCGACCTGCCCGACGTGGACATCATTCTGGTGCCCGTGGGCGGCGGCGGACTGGCCTCCGGCGTGGCTACTCTCTCCAAGCTGCTCAACCCCAACGTAAAGGTCATCGGTGTGGAGCCCACCGGCGCTGCCTCCATGAAGGCCAGCCTGGAGGCCGGCCACATTGTCACCCTGGACAAAGTGGACACCATCGCCGACGGCGTGGCAGTCAAGACCCCGGGCGACAAGATCTTCCCCTACATCCAACAGAACCTGGACGGCATCATCACCATCGACGACCATGAGTTGGTGGACGCCTTCCTGGACATGATGGAAAAGCACAAGATGATCGTGGAGAACGCCGGGCTGCTCTCCATTGCCGCCCTCAATCACCTGGACTGCAAGGGGAAGAACGTGGTGAGTGTTCTCTCCGGCGGAAACATGGACGTCATCACCGTCTCCTCACTGGTCCAGCACGGCCTGGTGAGCCGGGGCCGGGTGTTTACCTTCTCGGTGCAGCTCCCCGACCGGCCCGGCGAGCTGGTCCGGGTGGCGGAGCTGGTGGCGGAGCTCAACGGCAATATCATCCGGCTGGACCACAACCAGTTTGTCAACATCAACCGCCAGAGCGGCGTGGAGCTGCGGGTCACCCTGGAGGCCTTCGGGCTTGTCCACAAGGGGGAGATCATGGCCGCCCTGCGCCAGGCGGGCTACGACGCCAAAGAGGTCATGACCACCAGCGTCTGACAAATGCTGTGCCGCCCGCCGGCGGAACCGGCGGGCACCTAGAATGCCGGTACTTTTCCGGCTGGGCCGGAAAAGTCCTCGCTGCGCTCGCCGCCCTCAAGGGCGGGGCATTCGATCCCATGCGAGGCGGGCTGCCGCCCCCTCGCGCTCCCCCGCTGTAATCGGACGTAGGTTCAACCCTCGATAAGCTGTGCCGCCCGCCGGCGGAACCGGCGGGCGGCTATATCATGCGGCAGGCCGCGCCGGACCGTCGCCGCCGTGCCGGACGGCGGCGTGGGGCCGCGCTGGGGAGGCCGGCGGCTGTTCCGGGGCCACGTTCCGCTTGCCGTATCCTATGCCGCCCGGCGGCGGAGGGTGCCCGGAAGGGACCTGTCCGCATGTCGTTCAAAACCGCGTCCCGCCCTTGTCCCGATGATATTTTTCCACAAGGAGTGAAGAATTATGGTAAAGATCGCGCCATCCATTCTTTCCGCTGACTTTTGCGCCCTGGATCGGGAGATCCAGCGTGTCTCCACCGCCGACTGGCTCCATGTGGATGTGATGGACGGCATGTTTGTGCCCAACATCACCATCGGGGTGCCGGTGGTGGCTTCCATTCGGAAACATACGGATATGTTTCTGGACGTCCATCTCATGGTGGAGAAGCCGGGGCGGTACGTGGAGGCCTTCGCCAAGGCGGGGGCCGACCTGCTCTCTGTCCACCTGGAGGCCGACTTACCTCCGGCCATCCACGACGCTCTCCATGCCATGGAGGACAATGGCGTGAAAAAGGCCATCGCCCTCCGGCCCATCACCGCCGCCGAGGCGGTGCTCCCCTACCTGGAGCAGGGGCTGGACATGGTGCTGGTGATGACGGTGGAGCCCGGCTTCGGCGGCCAGAAGTTCATGACCGATCAGCTCAGCAAGATCCGGGCCATCCGGAGCTACATCGACCGGTACTGCCCCGGCTGCGACCTGGAGGTGGACGGCGGCGTCAACCTGGAGACGGCGCGGCTGGTGACCGAGGCCGGGGCCAACGCGCTGGTGGCCGGTTCTGCGGTGTACGGGGCAAAGGACCCCACCGCCATGATCACCGCCCTCAGGGGCTGAGTGGCCCATTATCCCGATCCGTTTTGGAGGTAACCGAATCCATGGAATACTTTCCCCCCGCCCTGGAGCGGCTCACGGAGCAGTTTGCCCGCCTGCCGGGCATCGGTGCCAAGAGCGCCCAGCGGCTGGCCTTTTTCGTCCTGGCCCTGCCGGAGGAGGACGCCAAGGAGTTTGCCGACGCCATCGTCGCTGCCAAGGAGTCCATCTCCCTGTGTCCCATCTGCGGGAACTTCACCCAGGGGGACGGACCCTGTGCCATCTGCAGCAGCGACAAGCGGGACCCCGGCCTGGTCTGCGTGGTGGCCGATCCCCGGGATGTCATCGCCCTGGAGCGCTCCCGAGAATACAACGGCCGTTACCACGTCCTCCACGGCGTCATCTCGCCCATGAACCACGTGGGGCCCGACGACCTGCACATCAAGGAGCTCACTCAGCGGGTGGCCTCCGGCGAGGTGCGGGAGGTCATCATGGCTACCAACCCCGACACCGAGGGGGAGGCCACCGCCATGTACCTGGCTCGGCTCCTGCGCCCATTCGGCGTCAAGATTACCCGCCTGGCCTACGGCATCCCCGTGGGCGGACACCTGGAGTACGCCGACGACGCCACCCTCATGCGCGCTCTGGAGGGCCGCCGGGAGTTCTTTTTCTCGTGAGAAAAAGAACCAAAAAGAGCTTTGTTACCGCTCTTGCACTGGCTCGAGGGTGATAGGTAGCTGCCCGACCACCGGTGTGGTGCATATGTGGAAGAATTTTTTGTGAGAAAAAGAACCAGAAGAGCTTTGTTACCGCTCTTGCACTGGCTCAAGGGTGATAGGTAGCTGCCCGACCACCGGCGTGGTGCATATGTGGAAGAGCTTTTTATGAGAAAAAGAACCAAAAGAGCTTTCTTATCGCTCTTGCACTGGTTTGAGAGTGAAAGGCAATCACACGGCCACCGGCGTGGTCCAACATATTAGGATAAAAGAAGCGGACGCCCAAGCGGGCGTCCGCTCGAGCCTGTCGAAAAAGTCCAGCGAAAGCTGGGCTTTTTCGTTTGCAAGAGGTAAAATAGCAATAGGTGGTGAGAAAG